>JBILDB010000114.1:0-7054 GCA_044352805.1 Cyanobium sp. | reverse complement strand
TCAGCAAGGTGCCCCCTGGCGGCATGGCCAGGGCGAGGGAGCGCAGCAACGCCGGTTGCAGCACCCGCCGCTTGTGGTGGCGACTCTTGAACCAGGGGTCCGGGAATTGCAGGGTTACCAATTGCAATAGCCCCGGAGGCAGATCCTGCAGCCACTCCACCAGGTTGAGGCTGGCGTTGCCAAAGAGATAGCGGAGGTTGGGGAGGCCGGCGGCCTGCCGGTCGGCTTCGGCAGCGACCACTAGGGGGCGACGGATTTCAACGCCTAGGTGGTTGCGATTGGGGCAGCGTTCGGCCATCGCCAACAAAAAACGCCCCCGCGCTGCGCCGATGTCCAGATGCAAGGGGAGGCAGGGCTGGGCGAACAGCTCTCCGGGGCTCGGCAGCGCCAGGGGCTGTTGGTAGATAACGCTGAGGGGGTTGACGTGTTGGCGCACCTTCAGCCATCCAGGGCGCGGCCAAGGGGCTCAGCCAAATCAGGCAGCCCCCCGGCTGGGTTGGGCACCAAAAAAGCCCAGCTAGCGGTATAGCCATGCAGGTGGGTGCTCTCGCCTGCCCTCAGCGGACCGATTTCACCATTGCAGAACAGGCCCGCGATCGGCAGCTGGGCAAAGGCTGCGCTGCAGAGCCCCACATCGCCATCGGCCTCTCCGTAGAGACCCTCGCCTCGGCCCAGGCAGGCAAACAACAAGGCCGCCAGGGGGGAGGCCTGACGATCGGCTTGGCGGGCCAACAACTGGCGGGCTTCGTCGCGGGAGGCGGCAGCATCCCGCAATTGGAACTGCACTTTTTGGCCGACCCGCATGCGCTCAGCCACCGCGACCGCCCCATTGCGCGGATCCACCCCCAGCAGATTGCGCACCAGGAAGGTGGAGGGCTCCACCAAGGTGGGACTGAGGCTGAAGTCGTTGCGGCCCACCCCCAGGAACAGCGAGTGGCGCACCTGTTCCCGCTCTTTGGGACTGAGGTGGGTGAGGATCGCCTGCAGCGCCTCAACGGGGCTGCGCTGGCGTTGGCCCTCGCTGCTCACCTGCAAAACCACGTTGCGTTGAGCCTGTTCCACCTCCATCACCGGGCCAATGGGCCGGCAGCCCTGGGCCAGCACAGGGTCCAGCCGCCAGGCGCCACCGATCAGGCAGCCGATGGCGCCGCTGCGTACGCCGTCGTCCAACAGCAACGAGCCATGCGGTGCACTGTGCTGGCCTGCGATGCCGCCCAACTTGATGGTTTGGGGATAGGCGTAATCCAGGCCACTGATCAGGTCATTGATGCCCTCGCTGCTGGGATCCACCAGCAAAAGCATGGAGTTGGCCATGTTGGGAGAGACACCCACGGCGGCATGCCAGGCCTCGGCGGGTCCATCTAGATCCGGAAGCTCCCCGGTGTCGATGAAAAATGGATGCAGCCGGACTCCGGGCAGGCGCAGCAGCATGACGCTGAGGGCCGGTTGGCGTTCAATCTCACGGGGGACCTCCCCGGCGGCGGTACCCACCACTCCCGCTCCGCAGCAACCCAACCATTGGTTGGCCTGGAGTTTCTGCCGTAGCAGGGGCATGAGCCTGGGCAGGTCACTGGCGTAGTCCGCGGCGGCAAAGACCAGGGCCAGATCCGCTGGGCCACAGCCGGCTAACTGGCGGGCCACCTCATCCACCGCCCCTTGCAGGGACACATCCCGCCCGAGGGCGGTGCGACACCAGGCACCGGGATCCCGCCGGGGAAGCCAGGGAAAGGGAGGAAGCACAGCCATGGCCGGACCCTATCGCCCGAGGGGTGTACGGATAATGGCGCCTAACCGAACCGTGCGTCTGTGCCGCCTCAGCTCTATCGCTCCCTGCTTTGGATGGATGTGCGCCTGGGCGTCTTGTTCGCCCTGGCCCTTCCTTTGGTGCTGCTGATCTGGGCCGCCCTGCGTCGTGAAAAGGCGATGCTGCGGTTGCTCGACCTCTACTGGAAGGTAGCCAGTCTGTGGCTAGTGGCGGTGCTGCTGCTCAGCGCCGGCAGGGCGGTGGCCTATCCGTTGCTGGTGCTGGCTCCCCTGTTGATCGTGGCGGCGTTGTGGTTTTGGGTCGATTTGAACGAGGAGTTGGCCGACATGCCCCCCTGGCGGGCGCTGCCCCTGACGTTGCGGATCTGGCGCTGGGGTCTGACGGCCTACGGGCTCGCCAGTGCCGTCTTTGCCGCCACAGCCCTCCCCTGCCTAAGTGGAGCGCTGGATCGACCCTTCTGCCAGGTGTGGCTGGAAGCTCCGAGGGGGTTGCATGGATTGCTTGGGATCGTGATTGGTTTTGTCTTTGGGGGCAGCTGGAGCCAGGGGGTGGCCGGTTTCATCGGCTTCCTTGGACTGATGGCCTATGGGGTGGGGCTGTTGCAATGGCTTTTGGTGCGTCTGCCGCGCCTGGGCCGGGTGGCGGGTGAATTTTGAGCAGCACCTCGTCCCCATCGCCCGCCCCGATCGCCGGCCTGCTGGCCGTGCTTGAGGCTCTCAGCCGGGAGCGGCCCGATCGGGTGCTGCGCCTCGAGGGCCACTTGCCTGGCGGCGAACTATTCGAACTGTTGATCTATCGCGGTTTCTCCAGCAGCACCACCCATCCGACCGCCTTCGACCCTGATCAGCCGGCCCTGGCGGAAGGTAGTGAAATCGCCAGGGCCACCCTGCTGGAAGGTCCCCTTAAGCCTGGCAACGAAATCAAGCTGGCGGGGCCGGCGCCAGTGGAGATTTTTCTGTTGGGCCAGGGCTGGGATTAGGGGAGCCAGCCCTGGGCCTCAACTGGCCATGCGACGGCCGGCCGAGCGGCCGAGACGGGCCGCAGCCCGACGGGCCCGGGTGACGCCACTGCCCTCCAGGAGGGGTTGGTTGTCGCCTGGCAGCAGCCCGGTGGGGGCGATCACCTCTTGGGTTTGGATGCGGCCCAGTTCCTGACGACCGGCCAGCACCACCTGGCTGAGCTCCTGCAGACGGGTTTCCAGTTCGCTCAGCACCTGTTCGGCGTAGCGGTTTGCCCCCTCCTGCACGCTGGAAGATTCCTGACGGCTGCGTGCCACCAGGGCATCACATTGCTGCTGGGTCTGCTGACGGAATTGCAGGGCGTCCTGGTGCAGGCGTTCCGCTTCGGCCTGGCTGTCCCGGTGAATGCGCAACCCCTCCAGGCGAATCGTTTCGAGTTCTTGCATCGCCTGGTGACGGCCCCGTTCGTGTTGTTCCACCAGTTGGCGGTTGCGCTCCGTGGCCTCCTGTTCCAGTTGCTGGCGCCGGGTCTGGGACTCCTGCTCCAGTTGCTGGCGGCGCAGGGCAAACTGCTGCTCCATCTGGGCCATGCGGCTCTGGTGCTCCTGCTCAGCAAGGGCCGTCTGCTGACGACCCTGCAGCAGAATTTGCTCGCACTGTTGGCGGGCCTGTTCGCGCAATTCGGTGGCCTGCTTTTCGGCTTCCTGGCGGATGGTGGCGCTGCTGATTAGCTGCTCCCGCTCGCGGCGGGCCTGGGCCAGGATCTCATCGGCCTGCTGACGCGCCTTATCGATGAACGACTCCCTTTGGAGAAGCAGTTCCTCGGCTTGAGCCAGCTGGCTGGGCAAGGCCTCCCGCAGGGCATCCACCAGCTCAATGGCTTCTTGCTCATTCACCAGTCTTCCGCCACTGAAGGGAATCCGGCTGCCCTCGAGGACGAGATCCTCGATCTGGTCCAGTTGATCAAGAACCGTGATGCGGACCTCTGCCATGTCAACCGTGGGGAATGGACCGATTAAAGAGCCTCATCAGGTCCCGCGCCACTCCTGGGGGCACCATATGGCTCACGTCCCCACCGAAGCGGGCCACTTCCTTGACCACCGAGCTGCTCAGAAAGCTGTGGCGGGTGGCGGTGGCCAGAAACAGGGTCTCGACTTCGGGTTCGAGACTTTGGTTGGTGTGGGCGATCTGCAGTTCGAATTCGAAGTCGCTCAGGGCCCGCAGGCCCCGCAAAATCACTTGGGCCTGACAAAGCCGGGCGTATTGCACCGTCAAGCCGTCAAAACTGGCCACCTCCACGCCGCTGAGATGGGCCGTGGCCTCGCGGATTTGCTCCAAACGGCGATCCAGGGGGAAGCTGGGTTGCTTGCCTGGGTTCTGCAACACTGCGACCACCACCCCCCCGAAAAGACGGGCACTGCGCTCGATCAGGTCCAGATGGCCCAGGGTGATCGGATCGAAACTGCCTGGATAAAGAACACGCATGTAAACCGGTCGTTGGCGTCGGCACACCTTCCTAGAGTCATCATTGCTTCCCTGGGCCTGTCTGGCCCCGCCCACCCATGGCCAACACCGTGACCCTCGACGCCGCCGCCAAGAAGACCTTGCTGCGCAAGATTCCGCACGGCGTCTTCATTTGCGGTGTTGCTGAGGGCGACCAGGTGAATGGCTTCACCGCCAGTTGGGTGACCCAGGGCTCCTTCGAACCCCCGTTGGTGGTGATGGCGGTGCGGGCGGATTCCACCAGCAATGGCATCATCCAGCGCACCGGCCGCTTCTCCCTAAATGTGCTGGCTGACAACCAGAAAGATCTGGCAGCCGTGTTCTTCAAGCCCCAACAGGCTGTGGGCGGCCGCTTTGATGCGGCTCCCTTCAGCCTTGGCCCCCTCGGTCTGCCGATCCTCAATGACGCCCTTGGCGGTCTGGAATGCACCTTGGTGGGTCAGGTGGCCCACGGTGATCACACCGTCTTTGTGGGCGAAGTCAAGAGTGCGGTGCTGCATCACGATGGCAACCCCCTCGAACTGGCGGGCACTGGCTGGCAGTACGGGGGGTGAAGGAAAGCCCTGTCATTGCTATACCCGCCAGCCGGCCCCTGCTGCTGCAGAGCGAGCGGTTAGCAGCCCGGCTGCGGGAGATTCCCGCAGAACCGGGCTGCTATCTGATGCGCGATAGCGAAGACGCAATTCTTTATATTGGCAAGGCTAAGGTGCTGCGCAACCGGGTGCGCTCTTATTTCCATGAATCCGGTGGTCATAGTCCCCGTATCAGCTTGATGGTGCGGCAGATCTGTGAGATCGAGTTCATCGTCACCGACAGCGAAGCGGAAGCCTTGGCCTTGGAGGCGAACCTGATCAAGAATCACCAGCCTCACTTCAATGTGTTGCTGAAAGACGATAAGAAATATCCCTATCTCTGCATAACCTGGAGTGAGCCCTACCCACGTATCTTCATCACCCGTCGCCGTCGTCAGCGCAGTCCTCTAGATCGATTCTACGGCCCCTACGTGGATGTTGGCCTGTTACGCCGCACCCTCACCCTGGTCAAACGGGTGTTCCCCCTGCGGCAGCGCCCCCAGCCCCTCTATCGCGATCGAACCTGTCTTAACTACGACATCGGCCGTTGTCCCGGGGTTTGCCAGCAGAAGATTTCTTCTGAAGATTATCACCAAAGCCTGCGCAAAGTGGCGATGGTTTTTCAGGGCCGCAATGACGAATTACTCACCCTATTGCAGGAACAAATGCAGCGTTGTGCCGACCGGCTTGATTTCGAATCGGCCGCCGGCCTGCGGGACCAGTTGCAGGGCCTTGATGCCCTCACCGCCAACCAAAAGATGAGCCTGGGGGATAGTTCAGTTAGCCATGACGTGGTGGCCCTGGCCGCCGATGACAGGCTGGCGGCTGTCCAGTTATTCCAGATGCGGGCCGGTCGGCTGGTAGGCCGTCTTGGATATACCGCCGATGCCGCTGCTGACAGCGGCGAGCTGGCGGATCGGGGCCGCATCCTGCAGCGGGTGATCGAAGAGCACTACAGCCAGGTGGAGCCAGTGGAAATACCGCCCGAACTGCTTTTGCAATACCCCCTGCCCCAGCAGGCCCTGATTCAGGAGTGGCTGGGGGAGAGGCGTGGCCGCAAGGTCAAGTTGACGGTGCCCCAGCGCCAGCAAAAGGCGGATTTGGTGGAGCTAGTGGAACGCAATGCCGGTTTTGAGCTGGTGCGAGCCCAGCGCGGCGCCGAACAGCAACTTTTGGCAACCGAGGACCTCGCCCAGTTACTGGAACTGCCGGTGCCCCCCCGTCGTATTGAGGGCTTTGACATCAGCCATATCCAGGGCAGTGACGCCGTCGCCTCCCAGGTGGTCTTTATTGATGGCCTGCCGGCCAAGCAGCACTACCGCAAATACAAGATTCAGAGCAGCAGCATCCGCTCGGGTCACTCCGATGACTTCATGGCGATGGCCGAGATCATGCGGCGCCGTTTCCGGCGCTGGGCCCAGGCCAAGGCCGAGGGGGCGGATTTGATAGCCCTGCGCCGGGCTGCCAACAGCACCTTGCACACGGGCGGCCTCAATGACTGGCCGGATGTGGTCATGATCGACGGCGGCAAGGGCCAGCTCTCCGCCGTGATGGAGGCCCTGCGCGAACTCAACCTGCAGGAAGACCTGGTGGTGTGTTCCCTGGCCAAGCAGCGCGAAGAAATTTTTCTGCCCGGCGCCAGCCAGCCCCTGGACAGTGAGCCGGAACAGCTGGGGGTGATGTTGTTGCGGCGCCTCAGGGATGAGGCCCACCGTTTTGCTGTTAACTTCCACCGCCAGCAGCGGGGCGAGCGGATGCGTCGCTCACGCCTTGGCGACATCCCCGGCCTTGGCCCCAAACGGGTCAAGGATCTTTTGGCCCACTTTCATTCGGTGGATGCCATCCAACTCGCCAGTCCCGAGACCCTGGCCCTGGCCCCAGGGCTTGGTCCCGCCCTGGCACGCCAGGTATGGGAATGGTTCCACCCGCAGGAGCTCCGCGAGGAGGGTGCCGATTCCAACCCAGGTGCCAGTTCCCTGGATGCGCCGGTTCCCCCCGTCACCTTGGAGGCCAATCCTTGAGTCCCGCCGCGCCGCGAGCCCACCGGGAGGCAATCGTGCTGGCGTTGATGGCTGTGGTCGCTGCCTGGGTACTGGGCGTTGCCGCTGCCCAGGCAGCCCCGGGCCTATGTGTGGGTCCCGTATGCGGTGATTTGTTCAGCCGCAGCAGCCAGATGGATTGGCAATTGCACCTGCGCATCGAAGATCAGCGCGGTCAGCGTGAACGGATCGTCGTTGATTGTCGCCATGGGGAGA
>JBILDB010000113.1:0-7061 GCA_044352805.1 Cyanobium sp. | reverse complement strand
CCGTTGGGACGGAATTGGAGAAATACGATGATGAAGATGAACACCAGCACCAGGGACATGCTGGTGGTAGCGAAGAACTCGATCACCCCTTTTGCTGCCATTGGCATGTTTGGGAAGATGGTCAGCAAGGTGCCTGAGCCAATCACCGACTGGATGATCCCCAGCAGCAATGAGGCCAGCACGGTGCCCAGCAGATTGCCCACACCGCCAAGCACAATCACCATGAAGCAGGAAACGATGTAGGCGGCACCGAGGTTCGGGCCCACCGAACCCAAGAGGGTGATTGCACAACCGGCAACACCGGCCAGTCCGGATCCGATGCCGAAGGTGATGCTGTCCACACGGTCGGTGGGAATGCCGAGGCAGTTGCTCATCTGTCGGTTCTGGGTCACGGCACGGATGCGCAGACCCCAGACACTTTTATTGAGGAACCAATAGGTGGCCAAGAGCAACAGGGCCGACAGCAGAATGATGAAGATGCGCAGCCCTGGCAACTCAATGGTGCCGATCATTCCCCAGCTACCCTGCAGCCATTTGGGTGCCGTCACGTCGATGTTGCGGGGACCAAACCAGGGCTTGGCCAGGGGACGGATCTGGTCAAAGAGGTTGACTGCGACCAGGCCGATACCGATGGCGATAGCCCATCCCAGTCCATTGAGATAGGTGAAGAAAGGCTTTGCGGAGAACTTGGCCGCGAGTAACTTGGAGAGGAGGAAACCAAGCACGACGCCCACAATGATGCCAAGCATCATTGCAGTCGACACGCTGCGAATCAACTGGATGAGAATTAGGCTGACACCCCAGGTTGCAAGCAGTGTTTCGAGTGGCCGTCCATAGAGTTTTCTGATCAATGTTCTTTCCAGCAGCACTCCGACGAGGGCCGTCACGATGAAGGCAAGAACCAGCGAGACCGGGAAATACAATTCGAAGATCACACCACCCATGGGCTTGAAGGCCGACTGCACCACGTAGGTGACATAGGCCCCGAGCATCATGAACTCGCCGTGGGCGAGGTTGATGACCCCCATCAATCCGAAGACGATGGCCAGGCCTGTGGCTGCAAGCAGCAGCACTGACCCGATGCTGAGGCCATCGAGGATCTGAGAAAAGAAAAGTTCCAACGGAATCAGTGTTGAACGTTAGATCCAACCTTGCGAGCGCAATGTTGGATCGGGTCGAACGTGGTGGTGTGCCAAACGGTAAAGCGGTGGTTCCCGGAGGAACCACCTGCCGTTCATGGATTAACGGACCGGGCCGTGATCACATCTTGAACTTGCCAGCGTCAGGACGGTTCTGGGTCCAGTCGCAGGTGAAGCCCTTGGTTTCAGGAACGAACTGGTTCCAAGGAATTGGGGCGATCGCCTTGACGCTGTCTTGGAGGATCTTGAACTGGCCGGTGGCCTCCGCCTCGCCGATGAGCACCCTCTCGGAGGTGTGGTGGTTAGGGAACATCTTGATTTCGCCCTGGGGAGCGGCGAAGGTTATCCCGATCATGTCGGTGCGTACTTTGTTGAGATCTTCGAAGGTTCCGGCCTTCTCGACGGCGTTCTTCCAGAGGTACAGCATGTTGTAGGCGGATTCGGCCGGGTCACCCGTGACCCGATCGGCGCCGTACTTCGCCTTGAAGTCCGCAGTGAACTTCTTGGAGGCCGGGGTGTCCAGGCTCATGAAGAAGTTCCAGGCGGCATAGGTGCCAGTAGTGTATTCAGGACCGATTTGACGGATCTCTTCTTCCGCGATGGAGAAGGACATGATTGGATACTTGGCAGGGTCGATGCCAGATGCCTTGAACTGCTTGAAGAGGGCGACGTTGGAGTCACCGTTCAAGGTGTTGATGATGATCCCGCCATTAGGGAAGGCCTTCTTGATCTTGGCGATGATCGGGGCCACCTCGGTGTTGCCGAGAGGGATGTAATCCTCGCCGACTGTCTCACCACCGAGAGACTTCATCTGCTCTTTGATGATGGTATTGGCCGTGCGGGGGTACACGTAATCAGAGCCAACTAGATAAACCTTTTTGCCAAGCTTGCCCGAGAACTTGTCCATCAGCCACTGAACTGCAGGCTCGGCCTGTTGGTTCGGAACGGCGCCGGTGTAGAAGATATTTTTGGAGCACTCCTGACCCTCGTACTGAATCGGGTAGAAGAGCATGTGATTCTTGGACTCAAAGACCGGCAGCATCGCCTTGCGGCTGGCGGAGGTCCAGCCGCCGAAAACCACGGCCACTTTGTCGGAGTCGATCAGCTTCTGGGCTTTCTCGGCAAAGGTGGGCCAGTCGGAGGCACCGTCTTCTACGACTGGGACAATTTTGTACGACTTGCCAGCAACTTTGACGCCGCCGGCGGCATTGATTTCGTCGATCGCCATTTCCTCGACTTCTTTCAAAGTCGTTTCGGAAATAGCCATGGTGCCACTGAGTGAATGGAGGATGCCAACCTTCACTTCACCATCGAAACCGCCGGCTGCGCCAGCATCGGTGCTGGCAGCTTTATCAGCCCCAGTGCCAGTTCCAGTGCCGCCGCCACCACAGGAGGCCAACGTGAGCGTGAGGCCCAAAGCGGAGAGAGTTCCAATGAGGCGGCGGGTGGGCTGATGCTGTGCCAAAGACTTCATGAAAGGGCTCCTGAGAAGAACGAGTCGCGCGATGGCTCCCGCATGGACCCCGTGAATTGGGTCGGGGCAAAGGTAAAGAGCCTTTCGGAGCAAGCCCGTAGCGATGGACACTGTTTTGCAGCCTGTCTGCGGCCCAACACTGTTGTCGTGTCAAGTTGCCCAGGCACAGGTCCTGGCATTTGGTTTTCAGCCCCGGGGCAACTGGGCCAGCAGGAAAGTCTCAACGCGATCCAGCCCCTCACCGCTGCGCAGGTTGGTGAAACACCAGGGCCTGCCGCAGCGCATGCGCTCGGTGTCCTGCTGCATCACCGCCAGGCTGGCGCCCACCATCGGCGCCAGATCAATCTTGTTGATCACCAACAGATCACTGCGGGTGATGCCAGGGCCGCCCTTGCGGGGGATCTTGTCGCCAGCGGCGACATCGATCACATAAATGCAAAGATCGACCAGTTCGGGGCTAAAACTGGCGGCCAGGTTGTCACCGCCGCTTTCCACCAGCACAAGATCAAGCCCAGGGAAAGCCCGCTCCAACTCGGCCACCGCGGCCCGATTGATCGAGCAGTCCTCGCGGATGGCGGTGTGGGGACAGCCGCCCGTCTCGACACCACGGATGCGCTCCGGCGGCAGGGCACCGGCCTTGGTGAGGAATTGGGCATCCTCCTGGGTGTAGATGTCATTGGTGACGACCGCCAACTCCAGGCGATCACGCAAGCGCAGGCAGAGGGCCTCCACCAAGGCCGTCTTGCCGGAACCCACCGGACCTGCCACCCCCACCCTTAAACGGCTCATGGCCCCAGCGCCCAGGCCCCCAGCCTAGGGGTGGGGGTGTGGGGGAGCAGAGCCTTGGCAGGCGCAGCACTTATCCAGAATCAGCTGCGGAAGAGCCTGGAATAGAGCTCGGAGTGGCCTAGCTGGGCCAAGCTGGCCCCCACGCCCCCAGTCCAGAGGCTGGCGGGATCGGCATTGGCAAGCTCCCGGGCCCGCTGGGCCAGCAGCGGCGCCAGGGCGAGTTGCAGCCCCTGGGCCTGGGTGGGACCCAGGGGCACAAGCCGCACGGCGGCGCTGAGTTGGCCGGCGATCCAGCTGTATAGAAAAGCCTCGACAAGCTCGCCGGGATCAAGCTGCAGGCAAACTCCCGCCCAGGCCCAGGCAGCGGGCCAGGCCAGGGGGGGGGCCGCAGTGGGCAGGGGCCAGCCCAGATCCGCCAGCAATCCACAAAGAGATCCCCCCATCTGCCGTTGTTGGGCCCGCACTTCGGGCGCCTCCCTTTGGGCGAGCAGCCAGCCATCCCGCTCCCCCACTGCCTGCAGCGCCGCTTTGGCCTCCAGGGGATCGGCGCTGCGGGCCCGCTCAAGCAGCACCATCAAGCCAGGCAGGGTCGCCGCCTCGACGGTGAGGCAGCCGCGCCACAGTTCGGCCTCCAGCCAGGAGCGCAACGTTGCCGCATCGCCTAAGCGGCCCTGCTGCACCAGCGATTCGAGTCCCTCGGAATAACTGAAACCCCCCACCGGCAAGGCCGGACTGACCAACTGGAACAAATACAGCCGCTGCTCAACCATGGCTGTGGACGCTGCCGTGGCTGTGGGCGCTGCCATAGGCACCGGCCTCGGGCTGAAATGGTTCCTGGAGGCGATCGACCAGCAGGCCCCGGCGGCCTAGCAGATCCGCCAGCACCGGGTCATCAAGCAGGCGCAATTCCGTGGCCCGCAGCTCCAGGGCCACATGGCGATTGCCCAGGTGATAGGCCGCCTGCAGCAGCTCCAGGGACGCCCTGGCACGGACCCTGAGCAGTGTTTCCGGCGCGGCGATCACCTGCACCGCCGGACCCCCGCTGGCCCCGCTCAGCCACTCACCAGGCTGCAGCGGTTCGCCCCGATCCAATTGCAAGAGCAGTTCTTGGCCACAGATAGTGCGCCGTTGGCCCCGTAAGCGACTGCGTTCATCGGCCGAAAGGGCCAACGCCAACGGCGGCGACTGCGACTGCACCAGCGGCTGGAGGGAGCGGCGCGTCAGGATCAGGGGCAAGGGCGCAGATTCAGGCACAGGGCTGACTCCCGGAAACAAGACCCACCAAAGTGTGCTCTGTTGAGGGGATTGCTGTGATCAGCAACGGGGCATGGCATGGCACAGCGGAGCTGCGCTTCAGCTGCGCCGCCGATGGTCGCACCCAGCATCAGGGCGGCACCACGGCGCCGCTGAGGGTGCAGCGGCCCTTTGGGCGGGCCGATGGCCGCTGCGAACTGCCCCTGCTGCACACGGCCGGGGGGCTGGTGGGGGGCGACCAGCTCAACATCACGGCCCAGCTCGGCCCAGGCAGCCGGGTGCTGCTCACCAGCGTGGCGGCCCAAAAGGTCTATGGATCGATCGGCCGCTCCCGTGTAAGCCCCGCCGGCGCCTGGGCCCGCCAGGAGCTCAGCTTCAAAGTGGGGGCCGGCGCTGATCTGGAGTGGCTGCCCCAAGATCTGGTGCTATATGCCAACGGTCTCTACGAGCAACGCACTCGGGTGTGGCTGGCCAGCGGCGCCAGTTGGCTGGGGGCTGAGGTCGTCCGGCTGGGGCGCACGGCCGCCGCGGAGACCCTGGGCGAGGGACGCTGGCGGTGTCTGCTAGAGATCGAGCGCGAGGGCCCCAACGGGGAGGGCGGCCACTGGGAACTGGTGGACCGCCTGGAACTTGGCGGCGAGGGTTTGCTGCAGGGCCATGGCATGGCCGCAGAGCCCGTTTTCGGTTCCCTGGTGTGGGCGGCGCCGCAGCCCTTGGCGGCCGCTGCCTTGGCCAGGCTGCTGGCAGCCTGCCGGGCCGATCGCGGCGATCTGCCTGGCGAACTGGCCTGTGGCGCCCTGGAGCAGGGGCTGGTGGCCCGCTACCGGGGGCCCTCCAGCCAGGCGGCCCGCACCTGGTTCACCCGCCTATGGGCCAGGATTCGGGCCGCCAACAGGCTGGCCCCCCCCGAGCGGCCGCGGGTGTGGCCTTTCCAGGAGGAACCTTTCGCTGGCCTCGCTGCCGATCCGCAGACGGGTTTTGATTAAGGCCTGGGCCTGCCAAACTGGCTCCAGGCTGACCCAGCCGGATCGCTCTCTCCAGCGCGGCATGCATCTCACCCCCCAGGAAAAAGACAAGCTCCTGATCGTGACCGCGGCCCTGCTGGCGGAGCGACGCTTGCATCGCGGCCTCAAGCTCAACTATCCGGAGGCTGTGGCTTGGCTGAGTTTTCTGGTGCTGGAGGGGGCCCGCGATGGCCGCAGTGTGGCCGAACTGATGCAGCAGGGCTCCACCTGGCTGAATCGTGATCAGGTTATGGAGGGGGTGCCGGAGCTAGTCGACCAGGTTCAGATTGAAGCGGTGTTTGTTGATGGCACCAAGTTGGTGACCCTCCACGAACCCATCCGCATGGCGGCGCCGTAGCCACGTCTCCCATATCAAGGAGAGAATGGCGCCATCCTGAGCGGACCGGCGTCTGCCCCTGAGCCCATGCTCCCCCTGATCCCCGGCGAATTGCTTATTGAACCCGGCGAGCTTGAGCTCAACGCCGGCAGGCCAGTCACCACGCTCACGGTGGCCAATACGGGCGACCGACCGGTGCAGATCGGCTCCCATTTCCACTTTTACGAGGCCAACATGGCCTTGAAATTTGACCGCGAGGCGGCCCGGGGCCAGCGGCTCGACATTCCGGCGGGCACCGCCATCCGCTTTGAACCCGGTGACAGCCGCGCCGTGAACCTGGTGCCCTACGCCGGTGCGCGCCAGGTCTTTGGTTTCAACGGCCTGATCAACGGCCCCCTGGCCTAGGGGTCGCCAGCCCGTCCCAGCGTTCTGTTGCCTGTCCCCACCCTTTCGCGCAGCACCGATTTCATGGCTTATCGCATCGACCGTCGCGCCTACGCCGAGACCTACGGCCCCACCACTGGCGACCGCCTGCGGCTGGCCGACACCGAGCTGATCCTGGAGGTGGAAAAGGACTACACCAGTTACGGCGATGAGGTGAAGTTCGGGGGCGGCAAGGTAATTCGCGACGGCATGGGCCAAGCCCAGACCCCCCGGGCTGCCGGAGCCGTGGACACCGTGATCACCAATGCCCTGATTCTGGATTGGTGGGGCATCGTCAAAGCCGATATCGGCCTCAGGGATGGACGCATCTGCGCCATCGGCAAGGCGGGCAACCCCGACATCAGCGATGGGGTGACGATCGTCATCGGCCCGGGCACCGAAGCAATTGCCGGAGAAGGCCACATCGTCACCGCTGGTGCAATCGATACCCACATCCATTTCATCTGTCCCCAGCAAATTGAAACCGCCCTGGCCAGTGGCGTAACCACCCTGTTGGGGGGCGGCACCGGGCCGGCGACGGGCACCAACGCCACCACCTGCACCCCCGGCGCCTTCCATCTGGCCCGCATGCTGCAGGCGGCCGAAGGACTGCCGGTGAACCTGGGCTTCTATGGCAAGGG
>JBILDB010000007.1:0-23557 GCA_044352805.1 Cyanobium sp. | reverse complement strand
GGCCCAAGGCGCTGCTGAGCGGGTCCGACCGCGATGGCTCCACCACCCCGTCGCCGGCCCATTGGCCGTCCGCTACCTTGCCCATCTCGAACGGGTGACCGGTGCGACCTGTATCCAGACTCCTGAGAGTTATGGCGACCTTGTCGCCCTGGCTGAGAACCAGCACGGGGGTCTCATTCCCCTGTGCCTCGGAGCCAGTCGCTTGAGCGAGGGTCTGGCTCCGCTGCTGGGTGAAGCGGCGGCAGCACCGTTGCTGGCACGACCTGCTTTGCGGGAGGGGCTGCTCCGGGCCCTTGAGGTGCTGCCATGAGTCGCGAGAGGCCAGTGCTGGAGGGCCTGGGAACCGTCTATCTCGTCGGGGCCGGGCCGGGGGATCCGGAGCTGCTCACCTTGAAGGCCCACCGTCTCCTGGGCGAGTGCACTGCTCTGGTGCACGACTCCTTGGTGCCCAAGGCCTTGCTTGATCTTGTCGGGCCGAACTGCGAGCGGCATTTTGTTGGCAAGCGCCGCGGCCACCATTCCGTGCCCCAGCCCAGTACCAATGCGGTGCTCTTTGAGCTGGCCGGTCGCCATCGCACCGTGGTGCGTCTCAAGGGGGGGGATCCTTTTTTGTTTGGGCGTGGCGGCGAGGAGGCCGCCTATCTGGCCAGCCGCGGAGTCCCTGTCCAAGTGGTGCCTGGCGTCACGGCAGGCATAGCCGCCCCGGCCTACGCCGGCATCCCAGTCACCCACCGGCGAGCCGGTTCCAGCGTCACCTTCGTGACCGGCCATGAGGAAATCGACAAGGGCCGCTCGGGCGTCGACTGGCAGGGCTTGGCCCGCAGCAGCGACGGGTTGGTCATCTACATGGGCCTCCACAATTTGCGTCATATCTGCCAGGAACTGGCGGCCGGCGGTCTGGATCCCGCCACCCCGGCGGCGGTGATCCAGCAGGGCACGGTGCAGGGCCAGCGCCTTCTGGTCTCCACCCTGGTGGATCTCGCCGATCAGGTTGAAGACCAGGGGTTTGTTTCCCCCTCAATCGTGGTGGTGGGGCCAGTGGTGGCAGAGCGGGTGGCAGTTTGTGCGCCGCCGCTAGCCGATACTGAGATGCCACTACCGTTTTAAGACCATCCTTTGGGCCCCTTGGGTCCCTTGGGCCCTGGGTCTTGGTCGGGGCAGCCGCCCCCATAGGATCGGTAGATGCCCACCATTCCACCTGACGGCAGAGAGGCGCCCTTAGCCATGCCGGCAGGGGTACCGCCGTTGGAGCAGTTGTTTCCTTTTGCACTCGATCCCTTCCAGCTGGAGGCAATCGATGCCCTCAACATCGGCCATTCGGTAGTGGTCAGCGCCCCCACGGGCTCTGGTAAGACACTGGTGGGCGAGTACGCCATCCACCGGGCCCTGGCCCATGGGCGCAGGGTCTTTTACACCACCCCCCTAAAGGCCTTATCTAACCAGAAACTGCGCGATTTTCGCAGCCAATTTGGTACCGAGAATGTTGGCCTGTTGACCGGTGATCTCAGCGTCAATCGGGAGGCGGGGATCGTGGTGATGACCACGGAAATCTTCCGCAATATGTTGTACGCCGAGATTGATCACCCCGACGATGACCCCCTGGCTGATGTCGAAGCGGTGGTGCTTGATGAGTGCCATTACATGAATGATTCCCAGCGCGGCACCGTCTGGGAGGAATCGATCATCCACTGTCCGCCACCCATCCAATTAGTGGCCCTGTCGGCCACCGTGGCCAATGCCGGGCAGCTCACCGATTGGATCGAACGGGTGCACGGCCCGACCCGGCTTGTGCTGAGTGACCACCGTCCTGTGCCCCTCGCTTTCAGTTTTTGCAGCGCCAAGGGATTGCACCCCCTGCTCAATGAAGCCGGTACCGGGCTCCATCCCAATTGCAAGGTCTGGCGGCCTCCAAAAACCACCCGACGCAAGGGCCCCCGCGAACCGCGACCACCCCAGCCAGAGGCGCCACCCATCGGCTTCGTGGTGGCCCAGATGGCCCAGCGGGACATGCTGCCGGCGATCTACTTCATCTTCAGTCGACGCTCCTGCGACCGGGCTCTGAGGGACTTAGGCAAACTTTGCCTGGTCAATCCGGCCGAGCAGGCCTTGATTCGCGCCCGCCTGGATGCCTACGTGGCTGCCACCCCGGATGCGGTTCGCGACGGCGAGCACGCCGATGCCTTGTTGCGCGGTATCGCATCCCACCATGCCGGTGTTTTGCCAGCCTGGAAAGAATTGATTGAGGAATTGTTCCAGCAGGCCTTAGTCAAAGTGGTTTTTGCCACCGAAACCCTGGCGGCCGGCATCAATATGCCCGCCCGCACCACTGTGATCTCGGCTCTTTCCAAACGTACCGAACGGGGCCATCGGCCCTTGATGGGCAGTGAATTTCTGCAGATGGCGGGTCGCGCCGGCCGCCGCGGTCTTGACGACCAGGGTTATGTCGTCACGGTGCAAAGCCGCTTTGAGGGGGTGCGGGAGGCAGGTGAACTGGCCACCAGTCCTGCCGATCCGCTGGTGAGCCAGTTCACTCCGAGCTATGGCATGGTGCTGAACCTGTTGCAGCGTTACGACCTCAACAAGGCCAAGGAATTGGTTGAACGCAGCTTTGGTCGCTACCTGGCCACCCTGGACCTGGCGGACGACGAAGCGCGCATTGGTGAACTAAGGCTTCAGCTCGCCAGCCTTGAGGCCAGTGGCGGTGATGTGCCCTGGGACCAGTTTGAAGACTACGAAAAGCAAAGCGGTCACCTGCGTGAAGAACGCCGCCTGATGCGCATCTTGCAGCAACAGGCAGAAGAAACCCTGGCCCACGAACTCACCCTGGCCTTGCAATTCGCCAGCGAGGGATCCCTGGTCAGTTTGCGTGCCCCCCAGTTGCGCAGCCGCGTCACCCCGGCGGTGATCGTGGCCAAGGTGCCGGGCGCTGGCCAATTTCCTTGGCTGCTATGCCTCACCGACGACAACGTCTGGATCCTGTTGCCCTGCAGCGCCGTCGTAGCCCTGCACGCCGAACTCAGTTGCCTGCAGGTAGGTCAACTCCAGCCCCCCGATTTAAAGCGCAGCGGCGAACTGCGCCACGGGGACCAGGCCAGCGGCGGTTTGGCCCTGGCCGTTGCTTCCATGGCCCGACGCCATGACATGGCCACCCCCCACTACGACCTGGCCGGGGAGGTGCTTCAGCAGGTGGAGCGGGTGCGCCAGTTGGAGGATGCTTTGCAACTCCATCCCGCCCACCGTTGGGGCGACCGCAAGCAGCTTAAAAAGCAATTGCGGCGCATGGAAGAGATTGAGGCCGAGGTGGAAGAGCGTCAGAAGTTGCTCCATTTTCGCTCTAATCGTCACTGGGAGACCTTTCTCTCCTTGATCAGCATCCTGCGCCACTTCGGTGCCCTTGATGGTGCCGAGGGTCTTGAACCCACGGAAGTGGGTAGGACCGTGGCGGCCCTGCGGGGAGATAACGAGCTCTGGTTAGGTCTGGCCCTGATGAGCGGCCATCTTGATGAACTGGAACCGCCCGATCTGGCGGCGGTGTTGGAGGCCATTTCCACCGAAGTCAATCGTCCGGACCTGTGGTGTGGATTCGAGCCGCCCACACCCGCCGAGGAGGCCTTGCATGACCTCCGTCCCCTGCGTCGAGCCCTGGAGCGGGAGCAGGAAAGGGGCCAAGTGGTGGTGCCTGTCTGGTGGGAGCCAGAATTGACTGGCCTGGTGGCTGCCTGGGCTCGGGGCACCCCCTGGCGCGATCTGATTGCCAATACTTCTCTCGATGAGGGTGATGTGGTGCGGGTCATGCGGCGCACCGTTGATCTACTCGCACAGATTCCCTATTGCGAAGCCATCAGCGAGAGGCTGCGCAGTAACGCCCGCAAGGCCCTGAAGGCAATCAACCGCTTCCCGGTCTGCGAAATCGAAGACCTGGTGGCGGTTGCACCGGCCCCTGAAGCCTCGATTGAGGTTGCAGCCTCTGATAGAGAACTTGGGGCCAGAGGTGCCCAGGCAGAACCCTGTTAAAATGCTTTGGCAGCAGGCGGTTGAGGTTGGAATTAAGTGAGTCAATCTACCGGACCCGCCAGTAGCAATCCAGCCTATCGGCCCGAAATTGACGGACTCCGAGCCGTTGCTGTGCTGGGCGTGATTCTCAACCACTTCTCTGAGCGCTGGTTGCCTGGCGGCTACCTGGGTGTGGACGTCTTTTTCGTCATCTCTGGGTTTGTGATCACGGCCTCCCTGGCCCGCCGACCTGCCGAGGGCCTGGGGGATCTGATGCTGGATTTTTATTCCCGCCGTATCCGGCGCCTGCTGCCCGCCCTTTTGTTGTGCGTTGGGGTCACGGCGCTGTTGCTGTGTCTGGTCTCCTATGACCCGGGTCAGATGCTTGGCGTGGGCTGGCGTTCCCTATTCGGATTCAGCAACATCACCCTTTATCGATTGGCGGTCGATTACTTTCGGCCGGCTGCCGCCTTAAACCCCTTTGCCCACACCTGGTCCCTGGGTGTCGAAGAGCAGTTTTATGGCCTCTTCCCGCTGCTGATTTGGTTCAGCGGCTTCGCCCGTAACGGCGTTGCAGGACATCGGCGGCTGCTGTTATTTTTGCTACCACTGAGTGTATTTTCCCTAATATTATTTTATCATCGGCTTGGAGTTGATTTTCCTGCTGCCTATTATCTGCTCCCCTCACGATTCTGGGAGCTGGGCGTAGGTTGCTTGATGTTTTTACTCCTAAGTCTTCGCCCATCCCTAAGCCATATTCAAGCGGAAGATTCAAGCGATCGGTCCACTCATAACTTCGAGCCTGGGCAGGCCCGCTGGTTCCTGCCCCCACTGCCCTTATTGCTGAGCCTAGTCGTCCTGATGGCGGCCCCTCTGGGTTTCGGCTTGCTGCCCGTGGTCGCCGGTGTTGTCATTACTGCCCTGCTATTGGCCAGCTTGCGTCCCTCCACTGCAGCCCATGGCTTGCTCAGCTCGCCGCCGATGGTATTTGTCGGACTGCTCTCCTATTCGCTCTATCTCTGGCATTGGAGCGTGCTGTCCCTCAGCCGCTGGACTATCGGTTTGGAGCCCAGGACCATGCCGTTGCAGGCCCTGCTCATATTTTTGCTGGCTTATTTGTCTTGGCGCTTCGTCGAACGTCCCTGCCGCCGGACCGCTTGGTGGCCCCAGCGATGGCGGGTGTTGGCCAGTGGTTTAGCCCTTGCCGGTTTGGGTGCCTTTGGCTTGCAGGTCTTAAGCCGCAAGGGACCTGCCCTTCTCTATCTCGGCAACCCCCGGTCCGCGGAATTCAGCATGGCGGCCAGTCCCTCCGGGCGTGATTGTTCCACCCCTGGCCATTTGCGTTTATTAATGGTGGGAGATAGCCATGCGCACCATTTCAATTCTGCCGCTGATCACCTCTGCGGACGCCATGGGGTGCGCTACAGCGAAGCCGCCGTGATCGGGGTTCCCTATCCGCCCATTTATTACACCAATGTCACAACGGGCATCAACGAGGAGCAGGCAATCGTCCTTGGCCAGGTGGCTGAGCAGCGTTTCCAGGCACTGCGCCAGGAGTCGGGCCTGCCCGAGGGGAACCAGGGGGTGGTGGTGCTGTCATCCCGTTCGCCCCTTTATTTTGATCCTGGCTTTTTGGCAGAAGAATCCCTCCGTCGCAGCCAACATTTTTTACCCCAAACCAGCCAGCAGGTTAGCCGCGAGGCTGCACTAGCCACCTGGATCGAGCAGGTGGGCCATCTGGCTGAACTACACCCCAAGACCCGTTTTGTCCTCTTTTTGCCCACACCTGAATTCGGCAGCGGCGTGCCGATGGAAACCTGTCGGCCCCAGTGGTTCCGCCCGGTGTTGTCGAGCGATTGCCAGGGAGTGGAACGCCAGGGGCTCGATCGCTTTGACGCCTATCTACGCAAGCAACTGGCTGGCGTGCTGGCCAGCAGTCCCAATGTGGTTCTCTACAACCCAGCTGATGCCCTGTGTCCAACCATGGGCCTTTGTCCGCGTCAGCGCAATGGCTATCTGCTCTATAGCGATGGCAATCACCTTTCGACCTATGGGGCTGTAACGGTGATGGATGACTTCGTCGCCTTTCTGAACCGGCAGAACGGAAATCGACAAGCTGACGTGATCAAACGCAAATGAATTAAAACTGGAAGAGGTGCTTTCAGGCCTGCCTTGGGTTTGGGTGAAAATTGGCACAATGACAGGAATCCTATTGATCCGGCAAAAATTACATCCTTGAGGATACTGTTGCTGACAGGCAATAATAGGGCCTGTAGTTAAATGCCCCTAGAGAAGGGGGCATACAACACGGAATTCACCGGCTGAACGCCCCTCGTTATAGCCATGGTTCTGGTTAATTTAATTCCAACCTGACTTGCGGCGGCTCGGCAGAACAGTTCGCAACAGGGAACGCTGCTCCTTGAAACTGCCCAAACCAGAAAAGCCAATCGCATAGCCGGCAGCCATGCCGGCATCCCGGATCCAGATACCAAGTGCTTTTTGTAGTCGACTTTTTTTCGCTTCGTCCACCTGGTTTTGAAGTCGCTTGACGGCTGGATCCAGACGGGAGATCAAGGCAGCTTTCACCTGGGGCAGGGGAGCTCCCAGAGGCCGATCTAGGTTGTTGGGGGCTCCAGGAAGCTTTCGCAGAGCGTTTTTTAGATCTTCTTCGTTATTGGCAGATCGAATAGATTCTACAGAACCTTGAAGTACTTTGAGTTGTCCGACTTCATTACCGCTCTGCTGATTGAGCAGCCGGTTACCAGCAGTAATTTGAAGAGGAATTAACAACAAAAATCCGATGGCCGCAAAACCTGCTAAGCGCCGTATAAGCTTAATGTTTGCTCCAAACGGACTGAATCCATCATCGAGATAGTTGGCGAGCAGCATTAGCACCACACCAATCAAAGGCAGACTGGAGCTACCAAGTAGGGCTGAAATTACTCGAACTTGCCAGCGGGAATCGAGAATTTCCAGGGGCAACATGGCCGCCAGGAGAATGGCCAAAAAAACAATAAACAGGGCGATCGCCACCCATTGGAGGATGTCGGCGAAAGATTCGGAGCGAATTTTGGTGGCCAAAGGGGGGAAGCACTTTCAAATCGATGAGAGTTTAAGCACCATCAATCAAAATGTCACCCTTGAGACGGTGTTTTGTCAGGCTTTAAGTTTGCGCTTTTTTAGCACCTCGTCAGCGCTGAAATCGCACTCTAGCCTGGGTAACTTCTGATAATCATTTTCCCAGCTATCGGCCAGGGTTGTCTCCAAATCGAAAGCTGGCTGCCAGGCCAACTCCCTTCTTACCCTGTGGGTGTCAGTGAGAAAATGGGAAAGACGCAGCGGAAAAGCCTTGCGCGCCTTGCCATCTAGCCCCTCGATGGCGAAAGGCAGTAGTTCTACGGTTGCCGGGTCTTTGCCGCAGGCCCTTGCGGCGGCAGTAACCAGCCCCGTAAACGTGACGCCCTGATTCCCACTGCAGTTGTAAATGCGGTTGCAGGCAGCCTCCACCTCAATGGAACGGGCCATGGCCATCGCCAGATCATTGACATGGCCCAGTTGGGTGATCGTGGAGCCATCTCCAGGAATGGGAATGGGCTGGCCATGGGTGAGGCGGTCGAAGAACCAGCGCTCAATGGGGTTGTAGTTGCCGGCACCCACGATGTAGGTGGGACGAAAACTTGTGAATGCAATCCCTTGCTGCCTCAGCCAGGCTTCAGTTTCCGCCTTGCCGGCATGGCGGCTGGAGGGGTCCAGGGGAGCGTCTTCATCGAGGGGCCAGAGGTCGCTGTTGGCATAGACGCCGGCCGAACTCACATAGACAAAGCGATGGGCGGGCGCTCCGGTGCGCTCGATCACCCGGCGCGTGTCGGCGCACTCCCGGCCGGAGCTATCCACGATCACATCAAACCTCCGTCCCTGCAGCTGGTCCAAGGCTTCGTCTTCGTTGCGATCGCCCGTCAAGGACTCGATATTGTCTGGCAGCGGGTTCTTGCCCCGGGTAAAGAGGGTGAGGTCGTGGCCGGCCCCCAGCAGGTGGGCCACCAGCGGCCGTCCCACGAAACGGGTGCCGCCCATCACCAAGATCTTCATGCTCGCTTCCCGACGGGTGTCATGGTCTAGTCATTCAAGCTGGCAGCGGTTGACGATGGTGCCCGCCCCCCTGCACGTCCGAGGGGATCCATGATGGGAAGTATCGCCGAGTCTGGCCATGGACGTCATCCCCGCCATAGACCTGCTGCAAGGCCAGTGCGTGCGGCTTCACCAGGGCGATTACGACCAAGTAACCCGCTTCCATGCCGATCCGGTGGCCCAGGCCCTTGAGTGGCAACGGCAGGGGGCTCGGAGACTGCATTTGGTGGATTTGGATGGTGCTCGCAGTTCTCAGAGCAGCAATGATCAGATTGTGAGGGCAATCACCTCTGCCCTGACCATTCCGGTGCAGCTAGGGGGTGGGATCCGCAGCGCCGAGCGTGCTGAAGAATGGCTTGCCTGTGGGTTGGATCGGGTCATTCTGGGCACCATCGCCGTGGAGGAGCCGGCCCTGGTGCGTCAGCTTGCCCAGCGGCATCCAGGTCGCATCGTGGTTGGCATCGATGCCCGCGATGGTCGTGTGGCTACCCGTGGCTGGCTGGAGTCAAGCTCTGTCGAGGCCACAGCCCTGGCGGCCAGCTTGGCCGGAAGTGGCGTGGCGGCCCTGATCACTACCGACATCGCCACCGACGGGACCTTGGCAGGTCCCAACCTGGACTTTTTGCGCGCCATGGCCGAGGCGGCCAGCCTGCCGGTGATCGCTTCGGGTGGGATTGGATCGCTCACCGACCTGCTCAGCCTGCTCAGCCTGGAACATCTGGGGGTGGAGGGGGTGATCGTCGGCCGGGCGCTCTATGACGGCCGGGTGGAGTTGGCCGAGGCCCTCCAAGCCGTGGGCCCGGAGCGCTGGCAGGACGTTGAACCCTTGTCGCTGGCTTGAGGCGGCCTGGCTGCGGCCAAAATCTCCCACCTGCCCTATAA
This sequence comes from Cyanobium sp., assembly GCA_044352805.1. Lineage (GTDB taxonomy): Bacteria > Cyanobacteriota > Cyanobacteriia > PCC-6307 > Cyanobiaceae > Cyanobium. The sequence continues at coordinate 14,554 of JBILDB010000007.1, read as the reverse complement.
CTGAATTCCAAGTACCCTTTGCTTGCTGTGGTCGACGTCTTCATCCCCACCGCGAGTTTGCCCATCGCCAACTCTAAGCCGACTTGCGATGCTCCCCTGCAAAGCGTTGAGGATGTCTATCGGCGTTGCCGAGATCTCGGTATGCGTCTGAGCCGCCAACGCCGCATGGTGTTGGATTTGCTCTGGGCAGAAAAGACCCACCTCAGTGCCCGCGATATCTTCGAGAAGCTCAATAATCTTGGTCGTAATATCGGACACACCTCGGTTTACCAGAATCTCGAAGCGCTTCAAAGTGCTGGGGTGATCGAATTTCTAGATCGTGCCAGCGGCCGCCTTTACGGCTATCGATCCGACCCTCACAGCCATCTTACTTGCCTTGATTCCGGTGCCATTCACGATCTTGATGTGCTCCTTCCTGAAGATCTTCTGCACCGCATTGAGGTTCACACCGGATACGTTATCGAGTCCTATACCTTGCACCTGTGCGGTCGGCCGACCGGAGCCTGAAACCCTTGGTCCCCACCACGACCACGCACCTACCCCAGCTATTGCTGCTGGCTGATCCCCTGCAACAGCAGGGAATCGCCGCGCTGTTGCAAGAGGATCCCAGTCTGGGTCAGGTAATTTTCAGACCCGGGGATCTAGATGGGGCCCCCCAGCTCGTCATCTGGAGCCTGGCCGCGCCTCCGCCTGCCGCCAGTCTCGAACTTGAATTGCAACGGCTCTTTGAGCGCTGGCAACCGGTTCCAATTCTGTTGGTGCTGCCCGGCGGTCACGGTTATGCGGCCTTGCCCTTGCTGCAACTACCCGTGCAGGGCTTGTTGGAAGCCCCAACAGCTCGACAGCTGCGGGACGCCGTCGCCACTCTCTTGGCGGGCGGCCGGGTGCTGGAGATCGCCCCGGCGCAAGCCTCCGCTGGCAAAAGTGCTGGACTCCCCCCTGCCCCAGCGGTGATGGGGCTGGGGCAATGGTTGTTGACTACAGGCCTCTGGCAAATCGAGGCGGAACTGCGTCTTTGTGCCGAGTGCCTTGAGCAGCCCTCCCCCTCCCTGCTGGGCTTGCTCTTGCTGCAGGGCCGGATGCGGGAGCTGCGGGCGGCCCGCCAACTGCTGCTCTGGCTGTGGGGTCCGCTCAGCCTGGCCTGGAGTGGCTCATTTGCCGATTCCTTTGCTGCTCCTGCAGTGCTGCCGCAGCGGGGTGTCTCTGGGCAAAATCTTGGCGTCCCAGGCCTGATTCCCGCCTTCGCCGAGCGCGAAGGCATAGCCATCACCCTGCGCCAGCGCAGTGCCGATGGCCTCTGGGAAGCCTTGCGAGAACGGCTGCGCCAAGAATCTGCCTCCGGGCCAGCGAATGCCAGTGGCGGCCTGCTGGCTCTGGATGGTCTGCTTGACCAGCGGCGCAGTGATCTGTTGCTTTCCCTTCTGGAGCAATTTGACCAATTACGCAGCCAGTTGCAGGGCCAGGGCTTCACTGCCGACAGGTTGTTGGAGCAGTGGCGGGACCTTCAGCCGATGCTGCGCCAACAGGCCCTGCGGCGCATGGCCGGCGCCTATGTCCAATTGCCGCGCCAGGGGGTGATGCTTCCAGTCGCCGAAACGTTGGTGGACGGCAGTTCCCTGGCGGGCGACGATCCCGATCTGCCGGATCCGTTGACCATGCTTTCCAGCCTGGTGCAAGCTCGGCCGTTGTTGGTGGAGGGCCGTCTGCTGCCACCGGATGAACCCCAAGCCGTGCTTTATCTGGAGATGTTGCTGGCCAATTGGTTGGTGCGCAGCGCCGAACAAATCAGCGCCGAGGTGCTGGCGGCTTGCGCCGACTGGCCGGAGCTGCGCCGTTATCTGTTACGACCAGAGTTGCTGGCCACCCGTAACCTTGAGCGCCTTCGCAACCAGCTCAATGCTCAACAACGCTGGCAGAGTTGGGTGGAACGGCCGGTTCAGCTGTATGAAAGCCGACGGCCCCTCTATTGCCTCCAGGGCGGTGCCATTCGCATCGAACAGCTCACCGAACCGCGGGATCAAGAGTTGAAGCGGTTGGGCTGGCTGCAGCAATGGGTCACCCTCTGCCTGGAAACCCGGGATGCCCTGGCGCCCCAGGTGCAAAGCCTGATGCGCGGGTTAGGCGATCTTTTGGTGGTGGTCCTGACCAAGGTGGTCGGACGGGCGATCGGTTTGGTGGGCCGGGGAGTCGCCCAGGGAATGGGGCGCAGTTTCGGTCGTGGGTCCTGATCGCTGCCCCTGACGGCACAATGGAGTCATTCGCATGGTCCCTCTTTGACCCAGCCGATCCATGCCCGCCGTTTTTGGAGCTGGCTACTGGCCGGTCTGCTCTGGTGGATGGGTGGCATCGCCGTCCTTGGCCTGGGGGCGGCGCCGGCCCAGGCAAGCCTCGACAACGACCGCTACGACGGCAATATTTTTGCTCTTTATGCGGGCAACGGGTCGTTGGTACCGCCCCAGACCACCCTGGCGGAGGGTCTGGCCAGAAAAGAGGTGGTGGTGATGGTTTTTTATCTCGATGACAACAGCGCCAGCAAACGCTTTGCCCCTGTGGTGTCCGAGTTGCAACGCCTTTGGGGAAATCGCATCGCCCTGCTGCCCCTGGTCACCGATCCTCTGCAGAACCGTCCAGTTGAGGGCCCAAGCGATCCGGCCCTTTATTGGAGCGGTGCCATTCCCCAGGTGGTGGTTCTCGATAAGCAAGGAGAGGTGGTCTTCGATCACACGGGGCCCGTCGATCTCTCGGCCTTGAACACGGTGGTGAGCAACGCAACAGGAATTCCTTTAGCGCCTGGAAACGGCGGCGGTTCCATCGTCAGTTTCAACGAACTCAACAGCGAAATCCGCCCCGAGGCCCGATGACCGCCGCCGGATCCAGCCCGGCCACCCGCCTGGAGAAGGACAGTCTGGGCCTGGTCAGCGTTCCCGCCGAGCATTACTGGGGAGCCCAGACCCAACGCTCCCTGGAGCTTTTCCCCTTCGGTCAGGCCATGCCCCTGGCCATCGTCCATGCCTTGGGCCTGCTCAAAGCGGCCTGCGCTGAGGCTAATGCCGCCATGGGGGTTCTCGATCCCTCTCTGGCCGAGATCATCGCGGCCGTTGCCCTAGAGGTGGCCTGCGGGGCCCTTGATGGCGAATTTCCTCTGCGGGTCTGGCAAACGGGTTCCGGCACCCAGACCAACATGAACGTCAATGAGGTAATTGCTAACCGCGCCATCGAGCGCTGTGGCGGCGTGCTTGGCAGCAAGACCCCGGTCCATCCCAATGACCACGTCAACCTCAGCCAGTCGAGTAACGACACCTTCCCCACGGCCATGCATATCGCCGTGGCCCTGCAGCTGCACCAGGCCCTGTTGCCCAACCTCGCCAAACTGATCGCCAGCCTGGAGGACAGGGCCAGCGAGTTCGCCCCGTTGCTCAAGATTGGCCGCACCCACCTCCAAGATGCTGTCCCCCTTAGCCTTGGTCAGGAATTTGGCGGTTACGTTGCCCAGCTAAGCCTGGCCCGCGACACCCTTCTGACCAGTCTGCCCCAGTTGCACCAGCTGGCGATCGGTGGAACAGCTGTCGGCACTGGTCTTAATGCCCCGCCGGGATTTTCGGAGGCCGTGGCCGAGCGGCTCGCCAAACGGCTGGGTCTGCCATTTAGCTCGGCACCCAACAAATTCCAGGCTCTGGCGGGCCACGAACCCCTTGCGGCCGTCCATGGAGCGCTGACTGTGCTAGCGGGCAGTCTGATGAAAATCGCCAATGACATTCGTTGGCTGGCCAGTGGCCCCCGCTGCGGCCTGGGCGAACTGGTGCTGCCAGAGAATGAACCGGGTTCAAGCATCATGCCCGGCAAGGTCAATCCCACCCAATGTGAAAGCCTGACCATGGTGGCAGTTCAGGTGATGGGCAACAACACCGCAGTGCAAATGGCGGCCAGCCAGGGCCATTTCGAGCTGAATGTTTTCAAGCCCCTGATCGCCTGGAATCTGCTCGAAAGCATTGAACTCCTGGCCGGGGCCTGCGCAGGATTCCGCGAGCACTGCATTGAGGGCTTGAGGGCCAATGAATTGCGGCTGCAAGAGTTGCTGGGCAATAGCCTCATGCTGGTGACCGCCCTTACCCCGGCCATTGGTTACGACCGAGCCTGCGCCATTGCTCGCCATGCCCATCACCACAACCTCAGCCTGCGGGAAGCGGCGCTGGCGCTGGGCGAGATCAGCGCCGCTGAGTTTGACCAGTTGGTGCGGCCGGAGGCGATGCTTTAAGCAGATTTTCGAGGGCGAGGCGGGCCCCAGGGGCATCTTGGCCCCCTCGCTGAAGAATTACGACTCCGTCCTCTACCCTGCGCACCCCATAGGACCCCCTGATTTCCTGGAACCGCTTCAGGCTGGCCTCCAAGGTGTCCCGGTCTTCATTGAAGGCAACCGCGTAACGCTGCAGGCGACCTAAGTCGGCAGCAATCCAGTCCACCGACTGCAGCTGGCCCTGGCGATCCCGGTAGGTCACCGATTGCGGAAAGCGCACCAACACCGGCCTGCGGGCCAGGGGGTGCACCAGGTGGGTGGTGGCGGCGGTGGGGCTCTGGGGCGGAATCAGGGCCAGGGCGGAGCGGGCGGCTTGGGCGTGCTGCCATTGCTCGACACCGGACCGGTACACCCAGGGGTTAACGCTGTCCGGCACCAGAAATGAGAGGGATCGATGCGGGTTGCTGGTGAGGCTGAACAGCAACGACAGCAGCACCGCTCCGGTCCATAAACCCCGCAGCCACCTGGAGCTGAACGCCGCGCCATGGCGCTGCCACCAGAACACTGTTCCGGCGAACAGACCTGGGACCACCAAAAAGGTGTAGCGGATGGTGATGGAGAGGGGATTGTTGCTGCCTTGGGCCAGCAGCAGCCCCAATAAGGGCAGACCCATCAGCATCCAACTGTCGGCGGCGATCAGCGGTACGAACAGCAGGGGCAGCCCCTGACCCAGCAAGTAGCGCAGGGTCTGATCCGGCGGATTCAGCAGCTCGTGCAGTAAGACAGCGGGCTTCCCCAGGGCCTGGCGCAGCACCTCAAGGCTGGAGGCGCGCTCGCTGCCAGGTACGTACTGGCCGAAGTTCTCCAACATGAAGCGCCGGGCGTTGTCGTCGCTGAACAGGGGCATCAGCTGGTTGGTTACAAGCAACACCCAACCGCCGCCCCAGCCAATCAACAGCAGGGCCAGGGGCCAGCGGCGCGGCTGGCGCAGCGCCACCCAAACCCCGATTCCCACCAAAACGACACCGGTATCCTCCCGCACCAGCGGTATCAACAGGGCCGGAATCAAGACCAGCAGCCAGCGGCGGCGTTCCAGTCCCAGCAGCAATAAAAACACCAGCAGGGGTAACTGGCAGAGGTCGGTGAAATTGCCCCAGGTGGGACCGATGACCGCATTGGCGCCGTAGAAGCTGAAGGCGATGCGGGCGGCCAACGCCGGGGCCAGTCGCTGGGCCGCCAGTTGGTGCAGCGCCAGACCGGCTGCAGTGACAAGTCCCACCTGCACCAGGGGCAGGGCCACCGGGCCCAACAGACCAACCAGGGGAATCCAGAGCGCTAGCAGGGGCGTGAAGTGTTGGCCCAGCCGGTGGTAGCCGACCTGGGGAGCAAGGCCGCCATTAACGACGACATCCGAGAGCTGGGAGGAAAGGGTGCTTTGGAACGGGTGGCCGGCCAGGCCGTTCCAAAGCGCCTGCACAAAGATGCCCTGGTCGTAGGAGGCGGTGAGACTGGCGATGCGCCACAGCTGAATCACCAGTCCGATCAGCCCGAAGGCTAGGGCTGCCGCCCAGACTGATCGTGTCGGGCGGCGGCTGGGGGGCGACGGCGGTGGGGAGGAAAAGTTACTCAGGGTGCGTAGAGGCCGGAGCCGACAATCAGGACTTCTCCATCGGGCAATTGCACCCGGCGGACATAGGTGGTTTTGCGTTCCGGCAAGCTGGAAGCGTCGGGACGGGGCCAAAAATACTCAACCCAACCCGAGCCCTGCCCCATGGCCAGATTGATGTAATCCCTCACCATTAGCTTACCATTTTTATCCTTGAGTTGAAGGATGTTGCGGCCTTCGACTTCGGCAAAAGCGGGGTTCAGGACTTCAACCCCATCAGGTGTGTCCACAAACACATAGGTGTCATGAAAAAAATAGGGTCCACGACGATCCCTCAGGGTCTCGAACGCCGAGCGGCCTTGGCGCTGTAGCAGGCGTGCCGCCGCGTCCACCTGCTGCACGATGAAGGCCTTCTCGATCTGGGGTTCGTAGAGACCTGACAACACCACATAGCGCTGGCCGGATGGCGCGGTGACTGCCATCAAATAGGTGGATTTCCAGATTGGACGGCGGTCGGAGCGATTTGGTTTACGCCATTGATAGTGGACCCAGCCCCTTGCCTCTGGACTGTTGGCCACTTCCAGAAACTGGCGACCAAAGGGCTTGCCGCCGAGGTCTTGGAAGCCGAGAAAGCTGAGGCCTTCGCTCTCGGGATCGGGTGGGTAGACGACACTGTTGCCATCAGTCGCCAGTACAAAAACATAGCGATCGCCCTGGAACCAGCGGCTTCCTTTAACCCGGAAGCTGGCGAACGCATCACGGCCATGCAGTCTGACTTCATTGGCGGCCGCTTCGACAAGGGCCACCACATCGCGGGTGTCCTTCTGGGTGTAGAGCTCAGCGGCGCTGGCGGCGGGAGCCTGGGTCACTTCAGCCGCCATGGTGCGGGCCCCAACCATGCTGTAGCCCAGCAGGAGGGCCAGGCTCAGGGTTGGTGTCCAGGGCCCTAGCTTGCGCCTCAGGAGTGCTAACCGGCCGGAGCCCATTACCGAACTGACTCGTTACGTGGGTCAGCATGCCATGGCTGATGCAGGTTGCGTTGCTCAGAGAAGCTTGGCGGCCAGTTCCGCCAGGGGCGAGCGTTCGCCTCGCATCAGCGAGACATGGCCAGCCAGGGTTTGTCCCTTGAAGCGTTCCACCAACCAGGTGAGGCCATTGCTTTCGGCATCGACATAGGGATTGTCGATTTGGTAGGGGTCTCCTGTGACTACGATTTTGGTGCCTTCTCCAACCCGAGTCACAATCGTTTTGATTTCGTGGGGTGTAAGGTTCTGTGCCTCATCGACCACCATGTACTGACGGGGAATCGAACGACCGCGGATATAACTGATTGCCTCCACTTCAAGGAGGCCCATTCCCTTGAGATCGGCCCAGCTGTTGCGGGGGTGGCGTTGATTGGAGCGGGAGCTTGAGGGTTCGTCAGCGCCTAGCAGGTAGTCGAGATTGTCGATAATTGGTTGCATCCAGGGGCCCATTTTTTCCTCCAGATCCCCAGGGAGATAACCCATATCTTTGCCCAGGGGAATCACCGGCCGCGTCACCAAGAGGCGGTCATAGAGGCGCTCATCGGCCACCTGGTTCAGTCCCGCTGCCAGGGCAAGCAAGGTTTTGCCGGTGCCGGCCATGCCCACCAAAGTGACTAGGGGCACATCGGGGTCCAGCAGCAGGTCAAGGGCGAAGGTCTGTTCGCGGTTGCGGGGCTGGATGCGGCCAATCCGGGCCTTGCCGGCCCGCTGCAGGGGCAATAGGGCCGCCGTCTGGGCATGGTATCGGGCTAACAACGTGTGGCTGGGCTGGTTGCGATCCAGCAGGGTCACCCCCTCGTTGGCCAGCAGGGTGCCGCCGTCGGAGCCCAGATCGGCCAGGGCCAAGCCACCGTTCCCCTTGACCCGGTCCATTTGGTCAGCGCTGGTCCAAATCTCGCAGCAGCCCGGATAAAGGTCGTCGATATCGACTTTGTCTGTGTTGTAGTCCTGGGCGATCAAGCCCACCGCATCGGCCTTGATGCGCAGGTTGGTGTCCTTGGTGACCAGGACCACCGGCGGTTGGCTGCCAACCACCTGATGCAGACGCTGTTCAAGGGCAACAGCCAGGATGTTGTTGTCACCGCTGCCGCCCTTCAGCTCCGGGGGCAGTTGGCTGAGGGTTTCACTGCGGCAGAACACCACCTGTAGTGTGCCGCCGCTGGCTTCGTTGATGGGCACACCCTCCGCCAGGTTGCCCTTCTCGCGCAGCTCATCGAGCAATCGGGACACCTGGCGGGCGTTACGGCCTTTCTCCGAGGGGTCGCGCTTGAAGCGGTCGATTTCCTCGACCACTTCGATGGGCACAACGACGGCGTTGTCCTCGAAACGGGTCAGAGCCAGGGGGTCATGCAGCAGGACATTGGTATCGAGAACAAAGGTTTTGCGCATGCCAGTCGCCTTGCCGGTGCCATGGTGCGGAACCTAGGGCCGCAGCGGCATCTACGCTCCGCCAGATCCATTCTTTTCCTACCGCTTGCCGCTGCTTTTCTCCCTGCTGCTGGTCCTTGCCCTGTTGTTTGGCCTCAGCCTTCTCTGGCTTGAGCTGCGTCATCGGCTGCGCCCTTCGTCCCCCCTGCAGTTGATCCCAGGGGCGTTCCAGGTCAAACGTCGTGCCCAGGGTCTCGAGGTGATCGGGGAGATCACCATCCGCAATCCCCACCCCCGAATGGAGGTCTTTGTGCCTGAGATCAGGGTGAACCCGGTGCTTCTGGGTCGGGGTGATCTGGCAGGCATCAGCTGCGAGAGCAAGGTGATCGCCGAGCACCCTGATGAGGAAACGCGCCTAGATGGCTACTGGGCCGCTTACATCGTCAAGGGCTGCAAGAGCACCAGGGCTCGGGTGCATGTCCGCGTCATCGGCCCGGCCGGGGTCGACCTGGAGGGGCTGGTGGATACGGCCTGGCTGGAAATTTTCTGGGTCAACTACGGACCGTTTGGACGCCTGCAGCGTCGTGACGCCATTTTGGTGCCGATCCAGAAGCCCGAACCCCTCGAACCCGCAACCGCTTCCTGGCGTTCCGGCGAGGACTGCCGCGTCTTGCCGGTTGGCACCCATCTGCTGGGTGTGCTGGATGACCCACGGGAGGTGTTGGAGCGCTACACAAATGGACTGCGCCGCAGTGGGGACGTGCTGACCATCGGCGAGACCCCGCTGGCCGTGATGCAGGGCCGTTATCACCACCCTGAAACTGTGGAGCCCTCCGCCCTGGCCAGGCTTCTTTGCCGGGTGTTTCACCCGACTAGCAGCCTGGCTACAGCCTGCGGATTGCAGTCCCTCATCGACATCGTCGGGCCGGCCCAGGTGCTGGTGGCTTGGTTGGCCGGTACGGCCCTCAAGGCGGTGGGCATCAAAGGGGTTTTCTATCGCCTCGCCGGCGACCAGGCTCGCTTGATCGACGACATCACCGGCACTACCCCCCCTTACGACCAAACCCTGGTCCTGGGTCCTGCCAATCCCGAACAATTTTGCAACCGTATGGCGGCCGATCTTGGTGTGGCGGTTGCCGTCGTTGATGTCAACGATTTGGGAAGGGTCAAGGTCCTGGCCTCCAGCCAAGGCTGTGATGAGGAATTACTGCATCGGGCCCTGCGGCCCAATCCGGCTGGAAATGCCAATGAACGCACCCCTCTAGTCCTCGTGCGTCCGACTTGAAGGCCTGGGGTCGGCCCCTGGGTCCTATCGGCCTAGAATCAAATTTACCGGCCCTTGCTTTCCCACGTCCCTGTGCCGTCTCCTGTGATTGCTGCTGCTATCGGGATTCAGCCGGACTTCCAGGAGGCCCTTGCCAGGTCAGAGCCTGATCGGTTGCCCGGCGGATCCGAGCTTGACTGGAGTGTGGAGCCACTCCAGGGTTGGCACATACCCCTTTTGGACGATCCGGCCTTTCTGCCCCTGCAACCCCTGCTGCAGCGAGCCCTGTTGCTGGGAGTGCCCGATCGCCTCATCGCCGCTGTCTCCTCCAGGCGCTGCCTAGCCCCCAGGGTCCACGTGGCCATCTGCCGTGATCAGCCCGGCCGTCCCCTGCTGCTGGGCATCATCGTCACCCGCCGTCTCAATCGCAGCGGCAGCTCTTGGGAGGTTCAGCACTTGATACTGGCCGAGGATTCTCTTGGGGCACCTGGCTTGCCCACAGAGGCAGCCCTAACTGGTGCCTTGCTGCGCGAAGCCATTCTGCGGGGTCGGGGGGCTTGTAGTTGGATTGCTACTGCCTCAAGCCTGGATACCCCCCGTTTAGCCGCCTTGAGACAGCAGGGGTTCCAGCCTCTGAGGCGGGATGCCCTCTGGTGCTGGCAGGCGAAGGGCCCGGCCCCCGCCCTAGGCCCAGGCCTTGAACTGTTGCCCCTTAATCGAGATACCGCCCCCCAGCTCTGGCACCTCGAACAGGCCGCCATTCCGGCCCAGCTTCGTCAAATCCTCGATCGCCGCAGTGAGGATCTGCTTGATCACAGTGGCAGCCGCGGCTGGATGCTTGTAGACGCCATTCGTCGTGAGGCGGTGGCCGGGGTCCGTTGGCTGGCTGATCAGCCGGAGGGGGGACAACTAATTGAACTCTCGGTAATGCCAGGCCGTGAAGCTTTGCTTGGTCCGCCAACCGCCCTGTTGCTGCACCGCCTGAGTCGGCCCGGCCAACCCCTCTGGCTGCGGGTGGAGCTCTCCGATCGGGTGCGCAACCTCTGGCTTGAGCAGCTGGGTGCCACCGGCCACGGGGAGCAAGTCTTGATGGGGCGAAGTCTTTGGCGCCGCCAACCATCCCCCCCCGCCCGGGAGGCCGCCCGGCGGCTGGAAGCGATACTGGAACCGTTCCAACCCCGGCGCCGCACCTTGCCCACCCCCGTGGGCCCGCGCTGAATGGCGCAGATGGGAGCACCCCCACCGTGTTCGGCCCTGGCCCTTGATGTGGGTCACCGCCGCATCGGCCTGGCGGGTTGTGACCCCCTTGGCATCACGGTTACACCCCTGGCCCCTTTGCATCGTCAGGATTTCGAAGTCGACGCGCAAACCATCGCCAACTTGGCCCGTCAACGGCGGGTGCAGGTTCTCGTCATTGGCCTCCCCCTTGATGCGGCCCAGCGGGCCACCCAGCAGGCCAGACATTGCCGTCGTTATGGGTTGAGGCTTGCCGGGGCCTTGGCTGCGGCGGGATTGGAACTTCCCCTGGTCTGGGTTAACGAGCACGCCAGCACGCGGATGGCGGCAGAACGGTACGGTCTTCACGGTGATCGCACCGGCCGCCTGGATAGTGCCAGTGCTGCCCTGCTCCTGGAACAATGGCTCAGGGAGGGGCCGTTGCCCCAACCTCTAGCCAACGCGGCGCCCCCTGCGGTCGCCTCCAGCCCATCCCATCCATCCTGAGGGTCCCTCAGTCGTTCAGCCATGACCACCGACCAACCAGAGATGACGGGTGCGGGAGATGTGCCCACCGTTCTGGTGAGCGACTCCAATGGACGTCAGTTGCTCTGCTTTCTAGAAGAACTGATTCCCCTAGATGGCCATGACTACGCGCTCCTAACGCCCGTGGACACCCCGGTCTGCTTGTTTCGCCTGCGCGACGATGAAGAGCCCGAACTGATCGACACGCTTCAGGCCACCGAACCGGTCCTATCGGTCGCCGATGTGGTTCTGCAGGAGCACGACCTCACTTTGGTGCGTTCGGCCGTCAGTCTGACCGTGAATGGCGAACTGGATGAACCGGAACCGGAGGATCTTGATGAAGACGAAGAGGGGGATGACGACACCGATACCTATGAACTCCTGGTGAGTTTCATGGTGGACGCCGAGGAGTACGGCCTGTACATCCCTCTCGATCCATTCTTTGTAGTGGCCCGCCTTACCCTTGACGGTGCTGTGGTTGTGGAAGGGGAAGAATTCGATCGGGTTCAACCTCGTATTGAAGCCGAGCTGGATGAAAGGGAGAGCGACGATTGAGGTTAGCCAAGCTCCTCACCCCCGGGTGGGCACCGGCCACCACGGTGGCCCATCTCTCCCTTGATGAGCTTGTGCATCGGGCCGGCCATTCGATCAGTGCCCTTGTTATTGATGTGGACCGCACTCTCTTGCCTCGTCGGCAGTCCGAGATACCTCCCAGTGTCGAATCATGGCTGCGACAGGCCCAGGCAAGGTTGCCAATCCACTTGCTGAGCAACAATCCCAGTCGGCGGCGCATCGCCTCCGTGGCTGAACCTTTTGGCTTGCCTTATACGATCTCCGCCGCCAAGCCACGGCGGGGTGCTCTCAGGAGGGTGATAAATGATCTCGGATTACCCCCCGCCCAGGTTGCCCTGCTAGGTGATCGTCTGTTTACTGATGTGCTGGCGGGCAATCGCTTGGGTCTGTTCACGGTGTTGGTCAAACCGATTGACCCCTTGGGTCAACCCTGCAGCCATAATCAGGTGCAGAATCTGGAATTGCGCATGGCCCGCTGGTTGGGCAGCACCAACCCCTCCTGATGGACCACGCCAGTGCGGCCCAACAGCGCCGCGTTATCAAAGTGGGGACGAGTCTCTTGCGTGGAGACAGCCAAAGGCCTACCGCTGCCGTCATTGCTGACCTAGCGGCCAGTCTGGCCCGCCGGCGCCATATGGGTGATGTCTTTGCCCTGGTGACCAGTGGCGCAGTTGGTCTGGGTTGCCAGGCCCTGGCCCTCGCCCGTCGCCCCGGTGATGTGGTGGCGCTGCAGGCGGCGGCGGCGGTGGGCCAGGGCCATTTGATGGCTCTTTATCAAGATGCTTTTGCCGTGCGGGGGCTAACGGTGGCCCAGGTGCTGCTGACCCGGGGTGATTTGGCCTCCAGGGGCCGCTATCGAAGGGCTTGTCGCACCCTGGAGCAACTGCTGGCCTGGGAAGTGATTCCCATTATCAACGAAAACGATACCCTCGCTACCGATGAGCTGCGCTTCGGCGACAACGACACCCTCTCGGCGCTGGTGGCGGTAGCTGTCGGGGCCCAGGAGCTGGTGCTGCTAACTGATGTAGACAGGCTTTATTCCGGTGATCCCCGCCATGATCCCCAGGCACGGCCAATTTTGGAGGTGTGGGGCCCCGAGGAGATTGACCAGCTTCAAGGGGTGGCCGGGGATGGGGGCCGTTGGGGCACCGGGGGCATGGGGACCAAGCTCACGGCCGCCCGCATCGCCACCGCCAGTGGGGTGAAGGTACGTCTGGCCGATGGCCGTGATCCGACGGTGCTTGATGCCCTCTTGGCCGGTGACCCGGTGGGGACCCTGTTCCATCCCAGCTTGACTCCCCTTTCCGATCGCAAAGGTTGGCTGGCCCATGCCCTGCTGCCGGCCGGCAGCCTGCGGCTCGATGCAGGGGCGGAGCGCGCCCTGGTACACAAGGGGGCTTCCCTGCTTGCGGTTGGCATCAAGGCGGTGGAGGGGTCCTTCTCTCGCCAGCAGCCAGTGCGCTTGCTGGCCCCCGATGGGCGGGAGCTGGGCCGTGGTTTGAGCGAGTTCAGTAGTGATGAATTGCGCCAGATTCTGGGGTTGAGCAGTGAGGAGATTCGCGAACGGTTGGGGGCGATCAGCGAGGAGGTGGTGCACCGGGACCAACTGGTCCTGAATCGGGTCCGCTCCCAGGAGATCGAGCCTGCCGATGCCAGGGACCCCGAGTCCTGAGGCCCAGGCGGCTTGCCCCCTGGTTACCGGGCTCCGGCTTTACGATCCGGCCCTGGCCGGCTTAGGAGAATGCGTTTCAGCGATCTGCTCACCAAAATCAGCCAGGTTGGGCTGGCCACGCCTCGCCATCTGGGTCCCGATCCCGAACTGTTGGTGGGTCAGTCCCTTGATCTGGCGGGTCCTGGTCAGTTGGCGTTCCTAGAGGCGGGCCATGCGATGGCCTCGGCACTCGCCGCCAGTGAGGCCGCCGCCGTGTTGTTGCCCCTCGATGCAGACCTGCAGCGCCAGGCCACCGAGTTGGGCCTGGCCTGGGTGGCCTTGGCCGACCCTCGCCTGGGGTTCGCCGAGGCCCTTGGAGCCCTTAATCCCCGTCCCCGTCGCCATGCTGGGGTTCACCCCAGCGCCATCATCGACCCTTCCGCCCGGCTTGGAGCGGGGGTGCATGTGGGTGCCCGGGTGGTAGTTGGGGCGGGCTGTCTCATCGGCCATGGCAGCACGCTCCACCCTGGCTGTGTCCTCTACGAAGATGTGCAACTTGGTGAGGATTGTGAGATCCATGCCAATGCGGTCCTGCACCCTGGTAGCCGCCTCGGGCGCCGATGTGTCATCCACTCCGCTGCGGTGATTGGTTCAGAGGGTTTTGGTTTTGTGCCCACCCCCAGCGGCTGGCGCAAGATGCCCCAGACCGGCCGGGTCGTACTGGAAGACGCTGTTGAGGTGGGCTGCGGCTCCATGGTCGATCGGCCCGCCGTAGGGGAGACCCGCCTTGGAGAGGGCAGCAAGATCGACAACCTGGTGCACGTGGGCCATGGTGTCCAGCTGGGCCGCGGCTGTGCCCTGGCGGCCCAGGTGGGAATCGCCGGCGGTGCGGTTCTGGGCAACGGAGTGATTCTGGCGGGCCAGGTGGGGGTAGCCAATCGGGCCCGCATCGGCGATCGCGCCATCGCCTCCTCGAAATCCGGCATCCATGGGGAGGTAGCGGCGGGCGAAGTGGTCAGTGGCTATCCAGCGATCCCCAATCGTCTCTGGCTGCGCTGCTCGGCCGCCTTCAATCGCCTGCCTGAAATGGCCC
>JBILDB010000112.1:0-7106 GCA_044352805.1 Cyanobium sp. | reverse complement strand
AGCAGCAGGTTCTCTTTGGCGGCGCGGCCGCCGCCGGAGGTGCCGGTTTTGGCGTCGATGATGATGCCGGCCGGTTCAATCAGTCCTTGTTTCAAGAAGGGCAGCAGGGCCAGCAGGCTGGCGGTGGGGAAGCAGCCGGGTGCGGCGACAAGCCGGGCAGCGCGGATGTTCTCCTCCTCCCACTCCACCAGTCCATAGACAGCTTCTTGGCAGAGATCGTTGTCCTGACGAGGGGTTTCCCGGGCTTCGCTCGCATAGACCTCCTGCCATTGCGCCAGGGAGCGGTAGCGGTAGTCAGCGGAGAGATCGACAACCTTCACCCCCCGCTGCAGGAGCTCGGGCACGAGCCGGGCGGCGAGACCATTGGGGAGGCTGAGCACGGCGAGGTCGGCCACGGTGGCAATCGCCTCCGGTTCCGGGGTCCGCACCACCGGATCCCCCTGCAGGGGCAGAAAGGGTGTGATTTCACTCCAGCGGCGACCACTACTGCGTTCTCCGCCAAGAAAGGTGACCGAGAAATGGGGGTGATCCGCCAGCAGGCGCAACGTCTGCAGACCGCCGTAGCCGCTCGCGCCGATCACAGCGATGCGTTTGTCTGCAGCCATGCAAAGGACTTAAAAACGAGGATCGTAGTGGCCCCCGCCCAGCCCCCAAGTCCAGGCCTGGGGGCTGGGCGGGGGCCAACCAACGTCTAGTCTTAGGTGGTGATTTGCCCAGATCCCCAGGCCTTCACTCCAGTTGACCTTTACTCCAGCTGAACGGATCCAAGACTCCGCCCCCGGCCGACAATTCCAAGATTTCACTGTTGCGACCATTCGTTTCGATGCCATCGCCGATGCTTTGGCGGCCATCCGCAATGGCGAGTCGGTCGTGGTGGTGGACGATGAAAATCGCGAGAACGAAGGCGACCTGATCTGTGCGGCCCAGTTCGCAACCCCCCAGCAGATAAACTTCATGGCCACTGAAGCTCGGGGCCTGATCTGCTTGGCGATGGAGGGTCAGCGCCTAGATGCCCTCGATCTGCCATTGATGGTGGATCGCAATACAGACAGCAACCAGACCGCCTTCACAGTCAGCGTTGATGCTGGCCCCGAAAACGGAGTTAGTACAGGCATTTCGGCTGAGGATCGGGCCCGAACAATCCAGGTGGCCATCAATCCCGGCAGTCGTCCCACGGACCTGCGCCGCCCAGGCCACATCTTTCCCCTGCGGGCCCGCGAGGGGGGGGTACTGAAACGGGCTGGCCACACCGAAGCTGCCGTAGATCTAGCCCGGTTGGCGGGCCTCTATCCGGCGGGTGTGATCTGCGAGATCCAGAACCATGACGGCTCCATGGCCCGTCTGCCCCAGCTGGTGGCCTACGCCAGGCGCCATGGGCTGCGGTTGATCTCCATTGCCGACCTGATTGGCTATCGCCTTGATACCGAGCGCTTTGTGCGCCGCCAGGCCGAAGCCAGGCTGCCTAGCGCCTTCGGCAATTTCCGGGCGATCGGCTATCGCAATGAACTGGATGGCAGCGAGCATGTGGCCATCGTTAAGGGCAATCCCGAGCAGGCTGCAGCTGCCGTTCTGGTGCGCGTCCATTCCGAATGTCTCACCGGCGATGCTTTCGGCTCTCTGCGCTGCGATTGTCGCCCCCAGCTAGAGGCAGCCCTGCAGTTGATTGAGCAGGCCGGAGAGGGGGTTGTGGTCTATTTGCGCCAAGAGGGTCGGGGGATTGGCTTGGTGAACAAACTCAAGGCCTACAGCCTCCAGGATGGCGGTCTGGACACTGTTGAAGCCAATGAACATCTCGGCTTTGCCGCCGATTTGCGTAATTACGGCGTAGGGGCCCAAATCCTTAGTGATTTGGGCATCCAACGTCTGCGTCTAATCACCAATAATCCCCGCAAGATTGCTGGTTTGGGCGGTTACGGACTTGAAGTTGTAGATCGGGTGCCATTGGTGATGGATCCCGGTGACCACAACGCCGCCTATCTGCAGGCCAAACGGTTGAAACTGGGCCATCTGCTGGGGGAGCCCAGTGGTGCCACCTCCCCGGTTGCCCCTTCCCAGCAGGACGCACCCCAAGGCCTTACCGCCGTGCTGGCCTGGGATGGTGCGGCGAGCCTCACGGCCCTGGCGGAGCGGCTTGATGTTCTGCGCCAGTGGGCCCACAAACGGCAGCTGCTAATCCATCAGGAAGAGCATCCCCGTCTACTGGCGCTGCTGGAGCAGCCGCGAATCGCCATGCTGCTGGAGGCCCGCGAAAATCACCAGCTCACGGCCGCTGACCTGGCCGGCTCCCTGAAAGTCATGGCCCAATGGTCCGATACGACCTCCGTGGCCCTACTGCTTGCCCCTGATTCCCAACGCAGGGGTCATCCCAGTGGGAATCTTGAACCGGAGCGACGCGGGCTGGGCGATCTGGGACCCACCCCCGACGCGGCGGTCTGCCCCTGGCTGAACCTCAAGGCTGGATCGTTCATCCGCTGGTCTTAGGAATTTGGTTGGCAAAAATGGAAAAACTCGATGGCGCCAAGCGGCCTAAAAAAGAGCATTGGGTCACTCGGCCATAGGGGGGGATACTTTCCTATGGCCTTAACTTGAAATTTAGGCTTCTATTGTAACGCTCTTGATTCGGCTGCCGTTCCGTAGTTTAAGCACGGTATCGAGGTCACCTGTTTGCCCGAAGACTGTGTGCTGAGCATCAAGGTGGGGCTGGGCAGCATGGCAGAGGAAAAACTGACTGCCGCCGGTGTTCCTGCCGGCGTGGGCCATCGACAGGCTGCCGGCCTGGTGTTTGTGGGTATTGATCTCACAGGGGATCGTGTAACCAGGACCGCCGGTGCCGGCCTGGCCCCTTGATCCTTCCCGGCTATTGGGACAGCCGCCCTGGGCCATGAAGCCATCGATTACGCGATGGAAGCTGAGCCCGTCATAGAAACCCTCGTTGGCGAGCTTGACGAAGTTGGCCACGGTGCCAGGGGCATCGCCATCGAAAAGCTCCAGCTTGATCGGGCCAGCTTCGGTTTCCATCAGGGCGGTGGTCATGGTGCTGGGATGGGGGTATCCAATCCTGCCAGCCCATGGGCGGAACCCTGCCTTGGAGAGGTGCATAAAGGTTTTCCTTAAGCGACTGCCAGAGCTGCTCCGGGGGCTGCTCGCAGCTGCCCCCAGGTCCGGTTGGTCAGGCTCGGTTACCCCGACAGCCCCAGCAGGGCTGGAGCCTCGCTCTGCTAGGGCGGCAAGCAACGGTGGCTGCGGATTGGGGTTGCGGTGCAACGGCGCGGTTTAGCAAGGCTGATTTCGCCGACTCGAAGGTTCCCCTTCCCATCCCAAGGCACCTTGCAGTAGATAGGCAGCACTTTCATTCCCCACTTCATGGCCAGCAGTGCCAGCGCTGAACTCCCCACCGCCCGCCTCGGTGTTCTTGGAGGCAGTGGCCTCTATGCCATGGATGGCCTTGAAGACGTGCGGGAGCTGGACCTGGATACCCCCTTTGGCAGGCCCTCCGACAGCCTGCGTATCGGTCGCATCGACGATTTGGAAGTGGTGTTCCTCGCCCGCCACGGCCGCCACCACACATTCACCCCCACCGAGGTGCCCTACAGAGCCAACATCTGGGCCCTGCGCTCCCTAGGTGTGCGCTGGATTCTGTCGGTTTCGGCCGTGGGCTCCTTGCAGGAGCAGTACCGCCCCCTCGACATGGTGGTGCCGGATCAATTCATCGACCGCACCCACCAACGGCCCCTCAGCTTCTTTGGCGAAGGGGTCGTCGCCCACGTGACCGTGGCCGATCCCTATTGCGGTGCCCTGAGTCGCATTCTCGAAGATGTGGGCGACAGCCTCATGCCTGAGGGGCGACGCCTGCATCGGGGCGGCACCTATCTCTGCATGGAAGGCCCGGCCTTCTCCACCCGGGCCGAGTCTGAGTTGTATCGCTCCTGGGGCTGTTCGGTAATCGGCATGACTAACCACACGGAGGCCCGCCTGGCTAGGGAGGCGGAAATCGCCTATGCCACCCTTGCCATGGTGACGGACTACGACTGCTGGCATACCGAACATGCTTCGGTGACGGTGGAAATGGTTATCGAAAACCTGCGTGCCAACGCCGCCCTTGCCCAGGAGATCGTGCGGGCCGCAGCCCAACGGGTAGGGGTGCAGCGGCCGGCGAGCAAGGCCCACCAAGCACTACGCCATGCCTTGATGACGCCCGTGGATAGCGTTCCGGCCGCCACCCGGCGTAAGGTGGATCTGCTGACAACTCCTTACTGGGGAGCCTTCAATTAGATAAGGAGTATATCGCCTGACTTAAGATACTTAGTATATAGGCTGATTTGACTAATGATTTCGCAAGATACAATCGAGATAGGCAATCAAAAACCAATAGCAATAGCAATAGCAATAGCAATAGCTATCGTTGCTGGTTGCATTAGTTGTCAATATCAACTAAATTTTGCAAACTCTTACATATAATATAATTGTATTCTTTAAAGATATATTATTAGCTTAAGCCCAGGTGAATTGGTTGCTTTAGCGACTTCAGCTGGGCCAGCTAAAGCAATATTGATGCTAATTTTTGAGAACATCAAAAATTATACAGTATTTTACTCGATTGAGTTTAAATAAGAGTTTTAGAAGATTTTTTATGATAGTTATATTATGCTTTGTCCATGTTCTCACATCAAATCTTTACCGCGTGTTCTTTTAGTCTCTGTTTGATTTCCATGACTCGTTCGCCAAGGCTGCCCGCAGGGAAGCACCGTGGCCCTCCAGCAGTTCGCTGGCCTCCTGGACCCCCAGGCCAGTGAAGGTCATCAACAGGGCAAGTTTCACCGAGCCATCGGCGGCCGCCAGCTGGTCGGCGGCCACCTGGCGGGAGACGCCGCCGAGGTCTACCAGGATGCGCAGGGCCCGATCCTCCAATTTGGCGTTGGTCACGGCCACATCCACCATGCGATTGCCATGGACCTTGCCAAGGCGCACCATCACACCCGTCGAGAGAATGTTGAGCGCCATCTTGGTGGCCGTGCCTGCCTTGAGTCGGGTTGATCCGGTTAGCAGTTCGGGGCCCGTCAGCAGGCGGATATCTATGTCACAGGGCATGGGCACCTGGTCGGTAGCCACACAGGCCAGGGCGATGGCCAGGGCCCCCAGTTGGCGCGCATGGGTCAGTCCGCCAAGCACATAGGGGGTGGTGCCGCCGGCGGCGATGCCCACGAGGGCGTCGGCGGCCGTAAATCCTCGCTGCTCCAGGTCGGCAGCCCCCGCTTCAAAGCGATCTTCCAACCCCTCGGAGCTGCGCAGCAGGGCTGGGGCACCACCTGCCAGCACCCCTTGCACCAGTTCGGGTGGGGTGCAGAAGGTGGGCGGACATTCGGCCGCATCCAGCACGCCGAGCCGTCCGGAGGTGCCGGCGCCCAGATAAAAAAGGCGACCCCCTTGGCGCAGACGATCGCTGATTGCGTCCACGGCCGCTGTCAGTTTGGGGGCGGCGGCGGCCACCGCCCGTTGGGGTTCAAGATCGTTTTGGCAGAACAGCGCCACCATCTCGGCGGTGCTGAGCTGATCAAGGCTTTCGCTGAGCGGGTGGGCCTGTTCGGTGAGCAGGTGGCCGCGGTCCGATTCGGTGCTTGTCACAGCAGGCCCTCCAGGCGACGACGAAAGGCTTCTAGTTCGGGATCCACCGAGGGCCCAGCCGCTGGCGGTGGCTCCGTAGTGGCGGCTTTCTGTTCTTTCCAGTGCTCCACATCCATGTTGGTAACGGGTGGTGCGATCAGCAGCCGATCCTCCTCGCTGCTGGGCAGGAAGCCGGCGGGAACGAGCTTGGCTTCATAGCCGGCCTGTTGGCAAAACAGTTCGACTTCGCCACGCTCGAGGGTTTCAACGCAGGGCACCGGAAAATCCTGGGCCTCCAGTAAGCCGGCGTAGCGCTCGGCATCATCAGCGGCCTCAAAAAGCAGGACTACCGTCTGGCCGTTGACTTCAATTGAGTGGATGCCCTCCTGATCGCTGCCTGGGTCAAAGAGAAGCACATGCACTGGCATCGCCGATGGATCTAATAAGGGCACGGCTGGATGGTCAATGCTGCGGCTTTAGTTTCTCATTAGAGCCCATCGCAACTAAGGATCCGTCGCAGCGGCTTCGGTCTGTAGCTCCAGCAGGCGGCGATAGAGGGCCTGTTCGGCCTCGCCGAGGCTGGCGGGGACGACGATGCGCAGTTCGACGATCTGATCACCGACCTCGTTGCCCTGGCTGAGGCCCCGGGAGCGCAGCCGCAGCAGACGGCCGCTGCTGGAGCCTGCCGGAACCTTGAGGCGCACGGGCCCATCCAGGGTGGGCACCACTGCGTGGCAGCCCAGGGCGGCCTCGGGTGCCGAGAGTTCGAGGGTGAAGTGGAGTCGCAGGCCCTCGACCCTGAGCCCGTCGGGGGTGCGTACGCGCAGTTGCAAAAAGTGATCCCTGCCGCCAGGGGCCACGCCTTCCAGGCGCAGGCGCCAGCCATCCCCCGCCCGGGGGGGCGTCCACACTTCCACCACGGTGCCATCGGGTAGATCGAGCTCGACCCGCTCGCCATTGAGGGCCTGCTCAGGGGAAAGGGCGACGATACTTTCCTGGTTGGTATCGGCCCGTACCGGCGGTGGTGGGGCCGGGGAGGGAGTTACCGCAGCGGCGCCAAAGGGCCCCCAGCGGGGGACCCAACTGCGGGGAGTGTCCATCCCTTCAGCGACGGGGGGCGCATCGGCGACGGGGGCGAGGTCTTCCCAAGCCGATGGGACCGGCCGGCTGCCGAAGAGGGTGTCGAGGTAATCCTGAAATTCAGGAAAACCGGTTGCAAAAGGGGCGTCTTGATCGGCGGGCCCGGAGATGGTGCCTTCGCCTGCCTCCCAGCTCCGGCGCCGCAGGGGGTCCGAGAGAACCGCATAGGCCTCATTGACCAGCTTGAAGCGTTCTTCGGCAACGGGATCGTTGCCGTTGAGATCGGGATGCCAGCGGCGGGCCTGTTCACGAAAAGCTTGTTTGAGCAGGGCTCCATCGGCGCCGGGGGCGAGATCGAGCACCTGCCAGTAATCAACGGTGACGGCCATCAGCAAAGCGCAGTGACGTCAAGACACTCAGGGGAC
>JBILDB010000111.1:0-7121 GCA_044352805.1 Cyanobium sp. | reverse complement strand
CCATGGGTTTGGCCTCCCTGGCTGAAACGCGTCTTTCCCAGCTCTCCGGGGGCCAGCAGCAGCGGGCCCTGCTGGCTAGGGCCCTGCTTCAGAAGGCCGAACTGCTGGTCCTCGATGAACCGTTCACTTACCTGGATCCCCCGATCCGCCGGCAGCTGCTGGCGGTGCTGCGCCAGCAGGCCGCCCAGGGTCGCGTTGTGCTGGTGAGTAGCCACGACTGGGGTGATTCCCTGCAGGGGTACGACCGGGCGCTGCTACTGGATACAACGCTTATTGCGGATGACCGGCCTGATCGCGTCCTAGAGCGCTTGCAGCGGCCATGAGTCCAGACCCGATCACGTTTGCCTGGTGGCTTCTACCCCTGCTGATGGCCCTGCTGACCGGAGCCATGGGCGGCGTGGTCGGCCCACTTCTGGTTCTGAGACGCAGGGTGCTGCACAGCAACCTGATCGCCCATGCCGTGCTGCCGGGGGTGGCCCTGGCCCTGGCGGCCGGAATCGACCCCCTGCTGGGAGGGCTGGCCAGTGGATTAGGCGTCACCTGGCTCGCGGAGCGGCTCAGTAGCCGTCGCTTGCCGGATGATGTGGGCCAGGAAGTAGTGCCCAACACGCTGCTCGCCGCCAGCCTGGGGCTAGGGGTCCTGCTGATCCAGGCCCTTGATGGCGACGTGGACCTCAACAGCCTCCTGTTCGGTGATCTGCTCACAGCCGGCCCGGTAGAACTGCTGCGGGCCGGGATCGCCCTCGGCATGCTGTTGGTTCTGGTGTGCAGCCGCTATCAGCACTTGGTTTTTCTGGCCATGGATCCGGAAGGGGCCGCAGCTGCAGGCCTGCCGGTACGAAGGCTGCAGCAGCTGCTCAGCCTCGCCACCACACTGGTGATTGTGAGCGGTATGGCCGCAGTGGGTCTTATAATTTCTATTGCCCTCTACGGTGCGCCAGCCCTGATCGGCATCCGCACATCAACAAGCTTGGCAGGTGCCATGGCGCGGTCGGCCATCATCGGCATGACGGTGGCGGTGGGTGGTTTCGGGCTCGGGGTGCTAATCAACAGCCCCCCCGGCCCCGTGATCGCCGGTCTGTGCGTGCCGCTGTTGTTGGGATTTTCGGCGTCCTTCCATCGCAGCGAGCGCTGACTCAGTACCTAGGGCAGGGGATAGGCGCATTTGAAGATTGCCAGCGATTGATAACAAGATTTACCATGAGAACCAAGCCAGAAATCAGTGATGGCCATGGGCATCACTGATAGCAACTTATGAATAATTGTTGGATGGACTTGAGCGTGTAAGCAGCGAGCCTAACTTTGTGATTGAGTGACTTTATTGCCCTTTCGTGCTGCTGAATTAAGACCGGCCTAGCTTATTCATCCAGCCTAAGTGAAGACTGGTTAAGCTGATTAAGTGTCGGGCCCAGTTGGTTGGCTAATCTAAGTCAAGGGCTCCGGTCGCCTTAAAAATCATCAGGGGGATTGATAGAAGTAAAAGACTAATGATCAAGCCGCCTGGGGTGGTGTGGGGCCGCCGTCGCCGTCCTGAAACGGCAGCACCAGGGTGGCCCAATGCTCGGGCCGTGCGGGGCGGGAGCGACGGGAATGACGGACACCAAACGCCACGCGAATAACGTTGGTGCCCTCGATGCGTTGGGTTCCGTTTCCTGGACCGATGGGGTTCATGGGTGGTTTAGGGGACTTGGCAGCGTTAGAGGCGTTGGGCGACCCAGATTCAAGGCCAATATGCGTGATGGAAGAAATCTACGGTAGGTATGTGGCCAATTAGACGGCCACTTCTGTAACTGACATTTCGGCCACGCTGGGACAGGTGCAGACCAGGTTGCGATCGCCGAAGGCGTTATCGATGCGGGCCACCGCCGGCCAGACTTTGCCATCGCGCTGTAGATCTCCCGCCGGAAAACCAGCTTGGCTGCGGCTGTAGGGACGGTCCCAAGTGTCGGCTGTGACTGCAGCGAGCGTATGGGGAGCGCGCTTGAGGGGGTTATTGAGGGGATCGGCTTGACCCGATTCCAGGGCCGCTGCCTCTTGCCGGATGTGGATCATGGCATTGCAGAAACGATCCAACTCGGCCAGGGATTCGCTCTCGGTGGGTTCCACCATCACCGTTCCTGCAACGGGCCAACTCACGGTTGGGGCGTGGAACCCATAATCCATCAGGCGTTTGGCCACGTCATCCACCTCCAGGCCGCAGCTGCGCTTGAGGGGACGCAGGTCGAGGATGCATTCGTGGGCCACCCGGCCATTGGCGCCCTTGTAGAGCACCGGGAAATGGGGATCCAGGCGCTCGGCAATCAGGTTGGCCGCCAGCAGGGCCACCTGGCTGGCGGTGCGCAGACCTAGTCCCCCCATCATGCGGATGTACATCCAGCTGATCGGCAGGATGCCGGCACTGCCCCAGGGTGCCGCTGACACCGGCCCGATCGCCTGGTGGCTGGCGGAGCCGGCTGCACCTGGACCGGCGACGAGGGGATGGCCCGGCAGGAAGGGCACCAGGTGAGCGGCCACCCCTATCGGCCCCACCCCCGGCCCGCCCCCCCCATGGGGGATGCAGAATGTCTTGTGGAGATTGAGATGGCAGACGTCGGCTCCGTAGAGGCCTGGCTTGCAAAGACCCACTTGGGCATTGAGGTTGGCGCCATCGAGATAGACCTGACCGCCCTGTTTGTGCACCACGTCGCAGATCTGGCGAATGCTGGTTTCAAACACGCCGTGAGTAGAGGGGTAAGTCACCATCAAAGCCGCCAAGTCGTCGGCATGGGCTTCGGCCTTGGCCGCC
Source organism: Cyanobium sp. (assembly GCA_044352805.1). Lineage (GTDB taxonomy): Bacteria > Cyanobacteriota > Cyanobacteriia > PCC-6307 > Cyanobiaceae > Cyanobium. The sequence goes on along the minus strand of JBILDB010000111.1, from coordinate 4,336 downwards.
AGATCGACCGTGTCGATGTTGCCTTCTTCATCGCATTGGATCGGAACGACCCTCATCCCGGCCATCACGGCACTGGCAGGATTGGTCCCGTGGGCACTGGTGGGGATCAAACAGACGCGACGGTGGCCCTCCCCGCGACTTTGGTGCCAAGCCCGAATAACCATCAACCCGGCATATTCGCCCTGGGAGCCGGCATTTGGTTGGAGGGAAACCCCGGCAAAGCCGGTGATGGCGCCGAGCCAGGCCTCCAGATCCGCTACAAGCAGGGCATAGCCCCGCGTCTGGTCCGCCGGGGCGAAGGGATGGATCTGGCTGAAGGCGGGCCAACTGACGGGCGCCAATTCGGCCGCCGCATTCAATTTCATGGTGCAACTACCCAACGGGATCATGCCGTGCACCAGGGATAAATCCTTGCTGACCAGTCGTTGGATGTAGCGCAGCAGCTCGGTTTCGCTGCGATAGCGGTGAAAGGCGGTTTGGCGCAGCCAGGGGCCATGGCGGAGGGGCAACTCGGGCAGCAGCTCTTCAAGGGGGCTGGCGGCGGCTTTGGCCAAGCTCAGCTCCAAAGTGGTGATGGCTTGTTCCGCTTGGGCGTGGTCATCGGCCAGGGCGCTGATCAGTCGTTGGAGTTCCGCTGCCGTGGTCAATTCATCGAGACTGATGGCCAGGCTGGTTGGATCGCCATCGCCCCTCAAGCCACGGCGCAGGTTGAACCCTGCCGCGAGCACCCGCTGCTGCAGGGCTTCAGCCTGGGGCGTGCGCAGGGCAACGGTGTCGAATCCCGGTCCGACTTCGCAGGCCAGACCCAGTTCAGCCAAGGCTGATACCAGGGCCCTGCGCCCTTCCAGCACCGTTCGAGCGATGGCGGCCAAGCCCTCGGGGCCGTGGTGGATGGCGTAGAAGCTGGCCATGACCGCCAGCAACACCTGGGCGGTGCAGATGTTGCTGGTGGCCTTGTCACGACGGATGTGCTGCTCCCGGGTCTGCAGGGCCAGGCGCAGGGCAGGGTTGCCTTCGGCATCGCGGGACTGGCCCACTAGGCGTCCGGGGATGTGGCGCTTGTAGTCGTCGCTGGTGGCGAAGAAAGCAGCATGGGGCCCCCCGAAGCCCATCGGCACACCGAAGCGCTGCAGACTGCCAATGGCGATGTCAGCCCCCAGGGAGCCCACTGGCGCCAGTAATACTTGGGCCAGCGGATCGATCGCCACCGTGGTGATAATCCCAGCACTGCGGGCCGCGGCCAGCAGGGGGCTGGGGTTCCACAGACCTCCTGCCGTGCCTGGCAGTTGCAGCAGCAAGCCGAAGGCATCGGCTGGCAAAGCGGAGCTCCCTAGCCCTTCGGCACAGCGGCTGGCCAGATCAGCGGCCGGGACCAATTCAATGTTTATGTCTAGAGGTTCGGCCCGGGTGCGCAACACTGCCAGGGTCTGGGGCAACACCTCCTGATCGACCAAAAACCTGCGGGCTTCGCTGCGGCGGCTGACCGCCAGCGCCATGGCCATGGCTTCTGCTGCTGCGGTGGCCTCGTCCAGCAGCGAAGCATTGGCAATGGGCAAACCGGTGAGTTCGCTCACCAGGGTCTGGTAGTTGAGTAGAGCCTCCAGCCGTCCTTGGGCGATCTCGGCTTGATAGGGCGTGTAGGCGGTGTACCAACAGGGATTTTCGAGGACGTGGCGCTGAATCAGGGCCGGAGTGGCGGTGCCGTGGTACCCCAGTCCGATCAGGCTCCGCAAGGAACGGTTGGCAGCAGCGATCTGGGCTAATTCGGCCAAGGCCTCGGCTTCGCCGCAAGCCAAAGGCAAGCCTTCAGCTGCGGCCGGCTGGGGCAGCAGGATATCGGCCGGAACGATCTCGGCTGCCAAGCATTCAAGGGAATCCAACCCCAGCTCTTCGAGCATCTGCCGTTGTTCGTCAGGACCCGGTCCCAGGTGCCGTACGAGAAACGGGGCGCTCACAGGCGATCATTCAAGAGCCCGGATCATAAAGAATTTCAAAGAAGGTTGTTATGTGCTCGGGTCGCCTCGCCAGCTGTTACGCATTACCAGGCCCTCAGTGGCCATCGACTTTGCCTTGGTATGTGGCGGCATCCATCAGGGTGTCGATTTCGCTGACGTTGCTTGGAACCACCACCAACAACCAGCCTTCGCCGTAGGGGTCGTTCTGCAACTCTTCAGGATTGGCAAGCACGGCCTCATTGCGCGCCTTCACGGTCCCCGTGATCGGAGCTACTAGCTCCTCCACGGCCTTGACCGATTCCACCGTGCCGAAACTTTGGCCTTGGGTCACGGCGGTCCCCACCTCGGGTAGCTCCACAAAGACAATGTCCCCGAGTTGATCAACGGCGAAGGCACTGATGCCCACCCGGGCCAGATCGCCTTCGGGACGTGTGTATTCGTGGCTATCGGCGTAGCGGCAGTCGGTGGGGAAGGAGAGCGCCATGGCCTGGGGCGGAAGTGGGGGAAGGGCCACTTTGGCAGGGGTTAGGCCTGAAGGGGCTGGTTAATCCCTACTGGCAACCCCCTCCACTAGGGCGGGTAGGGCTCGCTCGAGGGCCAGGGCGGTGTGCGCATGGTGGCTGCCACCCTGGCTGAACAACACGAAGGGCTCCCTCAGGGGCGCGTCTGCTGAGAATTCGCTGGTGCTGCCGTCGATAAAGGTGCCCCCCGCCATCACCAGATCGCTGGCGTAGCCGGGCATGGGCGCGGGCACGGGGTCTAGATAGGAGCCCACCGGCGAGGCCGATTGGAAGGCCCGACACACCGCCTTGAGAGCCTCAGCACTGCCCAGCCGCACTGCCTGGATGACGTCGCTGCGCCCCTCACCTGGCTTGGGACTGACGGCGTAGCCGAGATTGGCGAACACGGTGGCGACCAGTTCGGCGCCGATGAGGGCCTCAGCCACCATTTGGGGTGCCAGGAATAACCCTTGAAACAACAGGCGGTTGAGATCGAAGCTGCTGCCCCCTTCACTGCCGATGCCTGGCGCCGTCAGGCGACAACAGGCCTGTTCCACCAGCTGGCGCTGGCCGGCCACATACCCGCCGGCGGGGGCGATGGTGCCCCCCAGGTTCTTGATCAGGGAGCCGGCGATCAGATCGGCGCCCACGGCGGTGGGCTCTAGGGCTTGCACGAGCTCTCCGTAGCAGTTGTCCACAAAGCAAAGGCAGTCGGGCTGAAGAGCCTTGACCCTTTCACACAGCTGACCGATGGCCCGCACCCCGAGGGAGGGGCGCCAGCTGTAGCCGCAACTCCGCTGGATCAGCACCATGCGGGTGGGGACTGACAGGGCGGTGTCCAGCTTTGCTTCATCCACCAGGCCAGCCGGGGTTAGCGGCAGCTCGTCGTAGACGATGCCGAAGTCCGCCAAAGAGCCCATGCCACTGCCTCGCAGCCCGATGACCTCCTCCAGGGTGTCGTAGGGACGGCCGGTGAGGGCCAGAAGTCGGTCGCCAGGGCGCAGCACCCCGAAGAGGGCTGCTGTGATCGCGTGGGTGCCACTGACGAATTGCAGTCGTACGGCGGCGGCTTCGGCTTGAAGCACCCGGGCAAAGACCCGATCCAGGGTGTCGCGGCCTTGGTCTCCATGGCCATAGCCGCTCACCGAAGCGAAGTGCTGGGTTCCGACCCGCTCGGCGGCCATGGCCGCCAACACTGCGGCCAGCCGAGGCTGAATGGCGGCTGTATGGGCCCGGACCAGGGGGGCAATCTGTTCTAGGGCTGTGGCCACTTGATCACGGGCCCAACTGGTGGTCAAGGGCAAGGCGGCGAGGGTGGTCATCTTGCCGCTGGAAGGCCCGAGCCATTACCCCGCAGCCAGTTCGCGGCGGATCGCGGTGGCAAGATCACCCAATCCTTGAAGCTGGGTGCTGGCGGAATCGGCCCTGGACTTGGCTCGATTGCGGAGGAGCTCCAAGAAGCGTTCCGGTCCAATTTCCGCTGTTCCCGTGCCTCCCAATTGGGCCAGGGTGCGCCGCAGGTCAGGCAATTCCGCTTCAAGGTCGGTGGCGCCGTACTCCTGCTGGCCGGCCATGACTGCAGCAAAGCGCTCCCGCCGACCGCGCCTGCCTACCGGATAGGCCACCAGCAGCTCTTCACGGCACTGGCGCCAGGGGCGCCCCGCCGTCAATAATTCGGCCAAAGCCGCCGAAAGCGTGGCGGCCTCCTCCTCCTTGATTGAGAGGTTGAAGGCTGGGGGTGCCGGCCGCAGGCCCACAAACACCTCCAACAGGTCGCCCGCCCCGAGGACCCCACCTTGGGGGTCTCGCACCGCATCGGCGCCCGTGGCCAGAGCATCGATCAGTTCGGGGTGGCCGGCCAGCGTCACCTGGAGGAGGGAC
>JBILDB010000109.1:0-7181 GCA_044352805.1 Cyanobium sp. | reverse complement strand
ACCCATTGGCAACAAGCGCGGGGGGCGGCCCCGGGCAGCCTGGGCTACGCGGCCTTGCATAACGCCGGGGTGGCAGCGGCTGAAGCCGGCCGCTTCCGGGAGGCCGAAGTGCTGTTTGGTGATGCGCTTCGCCAGCAACCAGAGGCGGCGATCACCTGGGTGGCGCGGGGAATTTGCCGCACCGAGCAGGGCAACATCGAGCTGGCCGCCAAGGACCTGCGCTGGGCGGCCGGGCTCTATCAACAGGCCGGCGATAGCGCTGCGGCCACCCAGATGACGGCCGCCGCCAACCAACTGGAGGCCCCGGCCCAAAAAACCCCCGGCGGCAATGGCCTGGGCAGCCAATTGCTGAACGCCGGGGTGGGCGTTGTCAAGATGCTGGCGCCCCTGGCGATGAAAAGCCTGTCAGGGTTGTGATCGCAGCGGCGCGTTGGGATCGGCCAGGAAGCGACGGGTGTCGTTGGTACCGGGCTGGTAGCCGTAACCGAAAGTGCCGCCCTCGTTATCATTGATGATGCGGGGCGTCACCAGAATCACCAGCTCGCGCTTGGCGCGGTTGTTGTTGCTGCTGCGGAAGAACTGACCAATGATTGGCACATCTCCAAGGATCGGCCATTTGGAAACTTCCTGGCGGTCGGCATCGGAAATCACCCCGGTCATTATCAATGTCTGGCCATCGCGCACCCGGGCACTGCCGGTGTCGAGGCGGCGCACCGCCAGAATATCGATAAGGCCGCAACCTGCCACTGGCTGCTGGCGCAGGGCGGCGGTAATCGCCGGCGACATCGAAAATGTAACGAAACCGTTGTCATCAATCTTGGAGACGCGGGCGCCAAAGGTGAGGCCAGCGATGCCAAAGATGGGCTGGCAGGAGTTGCCATTGCCGCTGGTGCCGGTGGTCACTTCGTAATTTGTGATCACCTGCTCACCGACGGTTACATAGGACTCGTTGGCCCTTGTGCGGCCGATGGCGGCGTTGTTGTCGGAGCCGGTGCTGCCGGAGCTGCTGGAGTTGTTGTCAGAGCCGCCGCTGGAGAGATTCGCGATGTTGAGGGCCAAGGTGTCTTCGCCCTTGCGTAGTTCTTCAGAATTTTCACTGAGAATTAGGGTGGGGCTGGCCAGGACTTTGGTGTTACTGGAGCGAATGGTGGCATTGACGAAATTATAGAAATTGTTGCGGTTATAAGATAAGCCTGGATTGCGCTTCGTGGCGTCCCTATAGATTGATCCGTAAGGTCTAGTTGGGTAAACGGTTCCAAGTTGTGCTCCGCCACTAACATTGATTCCGGTTGGCGCTTCAGAAGAAACTGAGCCAGGATCTGTACCATCAGCAGACGGTGGTGTGGCATCAAAGGATACATCAGTCGGATATGCACGCCCAAAAGCGTCTAAAGCAGGCGGTAATAGCGAATTGAAAGCACCCACCATCTGCCCCTGGTCATTAACGATAAAATTATTACCCCAACGCACCGCAAAACTATTGTCAATTGTGGTATTGTTCCCCAAGGAAACATCCAATATCTTCACCGAAAGCGCCACTTGACGCTGGCGCAGATCCAGCTGGCGCAGATAGCTTTCGGCCACGGTCACAAGCCGCGGCTCGCCCACTAAGGTGATTGTTGAGAGGCGCGAGTCGGTGGTGGCGATCAGCCCCTGCAGGGGACCGGACCCGGCCGAGTAGGACTCCACCTTGGTCTGGCGGCTGGAGGTGGTTGTGGCCAGGTTTTGGGCGCCAATAGCTGTGCTATTGGGATTGACGCCTTCGGTGATGGCCGTATTGATGGTGTTCGTCTTAGTGACCTGGGCCCCCAAATTGGCTAGATAATCGGCAGCTGAATTGGCATTCACCTGGTTGAGCCGATACACCTTGGAAAGCTGGGCCCCAAAACTCTTGCCCAGCACATTGGCCCCCGCCAGAATCGTATTGCCCTGCCGTTTGGCCTGCAGCCCCGCCGCCAACAAGGCCGAATTCACAGCCTGGCCGTAGTTTTCATTGCGGAATGAAATCGAGATCGGCAACGTGGAGGGCGCCGCCGCGGCGTTATCCGCCCTGCTCGAATCTTCGACAAATACAAACCCATAGCCCCCCAGCCGGCTCAGGGCCATCAGTACATCTCTGGCCGGCGCATTCCTAAGCGTCATCGTCACCGGCGGACCGCTGACATTGAGATAGCTGCTGTTGGTGAGCAGCATCGTGCCCACCGCCATGTCCCCCACCGGCGGTGCCACGGCCCGCGGTTGCAGCGGCGGCACATAGGCGGCCGTCGGTTCGCTCACCCGGCCAGGCCGGCGCAGATCCAGGCTGCTGGTTTGCTGGCTGGCCTGGCCGCTGGTGGCGAAACTCAAAATCAAATCACGGCCATCGGCGCTCACCACCGGCCGGCCCAGGGGATAACCCGGAATCGGCGTGATCTGCAGTTCAAATACCTGGCCGGCACCCACCAAAGACAGGCTCTGGAAACCGGCCTCCGGCACCGACAACCGTTGGCCGCCCACCGGCAGCGCAGCCGGGCGGGTGGTGAGCAGCCGCCCCAGCCACACCGTGCCCCGGGTGGTCTGCTGCAGTTCCGGCGCCGAGCCCACCCCCTCAATCACCACCTCAACCCCATCGCTCTGACGCCGCACCCGCAGATTCAGCCGTTGGGTGGGAACGATCACCTGGCCCTTCTGCACCCCAGCAGCCCCCTGGGCTTGGCCTGCATCCTGGGCGCGGGCCGCAGCCGCCCAGCCGTCCAACCCACCAGTGGCCGCCAAAACGACAAGCGACAGGCTGAGGGCCCGCTGCCGGACCTGGCTGGCTCCCCCGGGGGCAATGGCGGCAAGGTACCGGTGATCCATGGGGTGGCAACGCAGACGGGGCATGGGGTGGGAAGCGCGGATCAACGGGCGGATCCGGCAGCAGGGGCAGCCGCAGGAGCCGAAGGCCCAGGGGCCGAAGACCCAGGGGTCGATGGCCCAGGGGCCGTGGGCCTAGGGGGGCTGCCAGGAGCTGGGCGACTCGGGGCGGTGGCCCCGCCGGCCGGCACGCTGGCAGCGTCGCCGACGGGGGCATCAAAGACCACCAGCGACAACTTCATCACCAAAATCGGCGAAGAACCTGGCAAATCAACCGCCTCAGGGGAAGGGGGGCCGCCAGCGGGCTTTTCAACTGTTGCCAAACTCAAATCTTGCTGCTTGACCAACACCTGCAGCCGTTCCAGCCGCTGCAAAAAGGCCAGGATCTGGGGGAAGGTGCCTTGGACCGAAAGCAATAGCGGCTTTTCCACCACCCCATCGGCGGCGGCGAAGCCAGGGGCAGGGGCGGCTCCAGGGACAGGGGCTTCTCCAGATCCAGCGGCAGCTCCGGTGGCAGGGGCAGCAGCTCCGGAGGCAGGGGGGGCAGTGGTACTACCAGGCAGGGTGGGTTTCGACCCAGGTGCAGGGGTGCCTGGCTTGGCTGGCACTGCACCGGGAACCACCGCAATCACGGACTGTTCGTAGAGCGCCAGGCTTACGCCCGTCGCCTTGGCGTCGTTGTCCAAGGTGGCCAACACCGTGCTCCGATCCCCACCCCCGACCAGCAAATTGCGCAGCTTGCTGGTTTGGGTCTCGGCCTGCTTGAGCGCCGCCTGGCTGCGGGCAAGGCTGGTATTGACCTCCGTGAGCTGGTCCTGGAGCCGCTGCAGCCGCTCGGCCCGCTCCAACTCCGAGCGCAGGCTCAGGAGTAGGGGCAGCAGCACCCCAGCGGCCAGCAATGTGGCCACCAGGCCAAAGGCGGCAATCGGCAGCCCCAGCCATAGCCGCCGTAGCAGTTGCTCTGTAAGGGCTGGCGGTTCGCTTAAGTCGCCCTCCCGACTCTTTAAAAATGAAAAGCTCATTGCAGCAGCCCCTCACGTTCAAGCAGCTCCAAACGGCCAGCCATACCCTCCGCACCAAGAACCCGCAACACTGCCGCCTTCTGTTTCGGTTTCAGGATGGCCAGGGGGGCATTGAGCTCAAAAGACACGCTGGTAGGCGTTAACAAGACCAAAGGATTCGCTGCTTTTTCAACCGACAGGGGCTTGGTGATCGGCGGCAGCCGCTCCGCCTTAATCAGGCTGATGTCCTTAGCCAGCAGGGGCGATTGCTTCAGCGACAACTGCAAAGCGTTGATGCGCGCAAAGGCCATCGGCTCGACCGCCACCCCTTTGATTTGCAGGGACATGTCGCTCAATTGCACTGATTTAATCTGGACCTTATCGGGGGTTCGTAACTGCAACTCGCTCAACAGGGCGGCGCTCGACCTGAGCGTGGCCAGATCGCTCGCCCGCTTGCGATTGGCCCCATTGACCTGGCCGAAACTAGTCTCCACCTGCTCGGAGCGTTGGCGGGCGCTTTTGATTTGATTTTTGGTCTCATCAACCTTCTGGGCATTGCCTTTGTTGGCTTCGTGCTGCAACCAGATCAGACCTGTCAACACCAACACCCCCAGCAGCAACGAGCCGCCGATCAGGCAACCAAGCCGAATCAGCGCCGCACGGGAGGGCAGCACCTGGGCCATCGAGGGCAAACCCTCCTTCTCCCGCTTCTCCCGCAGAAAATCGAGCTGGATGCTGCTCATGCCGCCACCAGAGGACTGGCCAAACCTTGCAGCACCACTGATCCATATGCGCCACAGAAGGCCTCTACGGGGGTGGGGATACCCGGGGGCACGAGCAGCTCGGCGTGGTCCCAGGGGCGGGAGAGGAAAACCTTCAAGCCCCGGCAAGCAGGATCCTGACGCCGGTAAAAAGCTATGCAACGGTCGAATTCGGCGGCCATTTGCTCAGGTTCCGACGGCAAAGTCTTTTCAAAAACAGGTACATTGCCCCTCAGCAGCAACAGACTGGAATTCTCCTCTCCAGGGGCAATAATTGCCACAAGTTCGGACGCCTCCAGCCCCGTCAATTCAGGCGCCAATCCGGCCAACAAACAGGTCTGGGCAGGAGAGAGTCGATCAAGCTTGACACCGGCAAAATCAAACACTTCTTCCCAGGCCTCTACCAGCTTGCGGGGGGTGGCCGCCAACAGCAGGCGCTTCGGGTGTCCGGGCAGGGGCTGCACATCCAAGCAGGCATCGGCCAAATCGTAAGGAAGATTCAGGGGAAGATCAAGTGTTCGCATTGCCGCCAGCGGATCCTCGGGCACGGGATCGGCGCTGGGCCACTCCACCACCCGCCATTGGCTCGCCTTGGGGGGCAAGGAGGCCAGGACATAGGCATTGATCAAGTTGTCGCGCACCAACAGATCCCCGATCAGATCGCCGAGGGCTTCCAGCTCCAGGGGCATGCCCGCCTTGCAGGTTTCCGGCGGCAAAGGGCTATCTATCGTCACCGGGCCGGGACGAACGGCAGAGTGAGACTGGCCTTTAAGACCATCGTCCTGCAGCTCAAGCAGTACTAACTGGGGAGAAAAAACCGCCATCAAGGATCGCCAACGCAACTGAAGATCACTCAGGAATGGGCTGACTTCCACGACATCATTTTATTCTGGTTCTTAACTTAACCAAGTTCACCGCCACGGCAAACCCGAGCCGACCGCTTCGCCAATTGTTGCCAGCCCATGGCGATCCAACTGGGTGATCAATCCTTCCACAATATTTGGCACTAACTGCGGCCCTTCGTAAATCCAACCGGTGTAAATCTGCACCAGGGAGGCACCGGCACTGATGCGCTCCCAGGCCGACTCCGCCGAGTCAATGCCGCCCACACCGATGAGGGGCAAGCTGGGCCCCGCCATCGCCCTCAGACGCCGCAACACCGCCAGGGCGCGGTGGCGCAAGGGCCTGCCACTCAGTCCGCCACTCTCCTGGGACAAGGGGCGACCCGTGGCCCCCAGGATGCGATCGGCCAGCCCGAGGCGATCCTGGCTGGTGTTGACCGCAATCACCCCCGCCAATCCCTCTTGGTAGGCCAGTCGGGCGATGGCATCAATGGCGTCATCTTCCAGATCAGGGGCGATCTTGACCAGCAGCGGCGGACAGCCGGGCAGCCGCCGCAGCCGCTCGACCAAGCGCCGCAGCTGGGTTTCCTGTTGCAATTCACGCAGCCCGGGGGTGTTGGGGGAGCTGACATTGATCACCGCGTAGTCCCCCAGCGGCGCCAACAACTCGAGCGAAGTGGCGTAATCGTCAGGGGCTAGCTCCAGCGATACCTCCCTGGACTTGCCCAGATTGATCCCCAGCACGGCGGACCGTTGGCCCGAAGGGGGCAGGGCCTGCTGCTCCAGGATGCGGCGCACGGCCATGGCGCCCAGGTTGTTGAACCCCATACGGTTAAGGGCCGCCCGCTCGGCCGCCAGGCGGAACAACCGGGGCCTGGGGTTGCCCTGCTGCGGCTGGGCGGTGATCGTTCCCAGCTCGGCGAAACCAAAGCCGAAACAGTGCCAGATCGCTGCCGCCACGCCGTTTTTATCGAAGCCCGCCGCCAGCCCCACCGGATTGGCAAAGCGGCAACCGAAAAGGGTTTGTTGCAGGCGGGGATCACGGCGCTGCAGCTCGGCCCCAAGACCCGCCAGGGCCCCCTCGACCAGGGGCCAATCGCGCCTTAGGGCCACCTGGGAAAGTCCCATCAGGGTGAGGCGACTGAGCTGCTCCGCATCAACGCCCTCATCGGTGCGCAGCAGGGGCTCCACCATCCGGCGATAGAAACCGCCAGCCGCTCCAGAACCAGCCTGTAGTGATCCGCCGGCCCCGGGGTCCCCAGCGGCGCTGGTCTGTCTTGCGGTCGTGTCTTTAGCCATGGCCTATACCTCCTGCTCGTCTTCTGCCGATTGCAATCTTCCCGCGTCACGGCGCAGGCGCCAGCGACCCTCCCCAGAGGACTCCACTAACCAATCACGCCAGGACCATACCGCCGCACGGGACTCGAGGGTTTTCAGCGGCAGTTCGACCAACTGGGCCAACTCCACCAACGTGAGGCTGTAGCCCCCCTGGGCGAGCCGATCGGCCAGCTCAAGGCGGCTCAGCAACTGATGCAGGGCCGCCGGCGCCGGATCGTCCGCCACTGACCCCGCCGGCGCCGGCAGTGGCTCCGGCAGTGGCTCCGGCAGTGGCGCCGGGGCTGGGGCTGAGCTCGCCTTGATTCGGCCCTCTCCCTCCCTGGCCAACAGGGGCCGCTGTCCCCGGGAAAAGGCCACCGCAATCGCGTCGCAGCGGTCGTTGTCCGGATCACCGCTATGGCCCC
>JBILDB010000110.1:0-7181 GCA_044352805.1 Cyanobium sp. | reverse complement strand
CCGCCTAGGACAAGTTCACGGAAGGCCTGGTTGGTGCCACTGACAGAAGGCCTGTTGAGGACCCGAATCGGGCGATCGGGGCCACCAATGCTGGACCAATTGCTGATCTCGCCCCGAAAGATCTGCTGCAGTTGGCTGCTGGAAAGACTGCGGCGAAAGGGGTTGCTGGCACCGACGACAATGGCGATGCGATCGCGCGCAACCGGCACGGCCTTCAGTCCCTTGGATTGTTCTGCCGCTGTCAGAGGCCGCGAGATGGCCGCCAGGTTGACGCTGCCCCCCAGAAGGGCCTGGATGCCGTTGTCGGAGCCGGTGGCGGCGGTGTTGACAACAGTGCCGGGATATTTGTTGAGGAAGCTTGTCTTAAGGGCCTCATTGATCAACACCATGCTGGTGGAGCCATCGATGCTGATCGTGGTGCCGGCAGGCACGTCTGGCCTGGCGAGGAAAGCGCTGCGCCAAGTTGCCCGGGCCGATACCGTGCCACCACCACCGCCACCAGGCAAGGAGGCCCCGGCGGGGATGGCCGGGAGGCTGGGGCGCGAACCGAGCAGTTTGGGAAGCTGGGTAAACAGCAGCCAGAGTGCGCCGATGCCCAGCAAGACGAAAATAATCGGTGGCGGGCCTTTGCGGGATCCACCGGTTGAAGGTTCTTTCATGGTTAGGGAGGCCTCAGGCAGCTTGGGGGCGAAAGGGGTTTCTAGGGCCTGGAGGCACAGGGGAAACTGGTCATCCAGGGTGAGCTAGGTCCAGGTCTGCTGCCAGTTTCTACTGGGAATTTTCGGAAAGTTCGGCCAGCTCTGTCTGTACTGATGAGATGGTGACCTTCGCAAACATTTTTGGCCGCATCATTGGCCGCATCAAAGGTGGAATGCGCCGGGATGATTGGGCCCAGGCTGGCGCCGCCGGCTAGGCAAATGCAGTTGCAAAAGCGACCAGCGGATTGGAGGACATAATGGCTAGGTTATGCCCAACATTGATCAGGGTCCTTTGATACCGGCATCGATGCGCGACTGGCCATCGGCGGAGAACGCAAAACCAAGAAACGCTTTTACGGCTGGATCAATAGGATTGCGATAGACATAGAACAAAGACCGCTGAAAAGGATAGGAATCCGCATCCGGCATGCTGCCATCAATTGCTACAACACGCGCCGTCTGTTGATCGGCCACCTGGTCAAAGGTGGCATAGCTGATGCCATCACTGCCGAGCAAGCGCAGCAGCGGCGTTGTGGCATCCCGGTCCAAGGTGGTGATGTTGGGCGTCTTGCCGAAGTCAGCACCGCCTAGGACAAGTTCACGGAAGGCCTGGTTGGTGCCACTGACAGAAGGCCTGTTGAGGACCCGAATCGGGCGATCGGGGCCACCAATGCTGGACCAATTGCTGATCTCGCCCCGAAAGATCTGCTGCAGTTGGCTGCTGGAAAGACTGCGGCGAAAGGGGTTGCTGGCACCGACGACAATGGCGATGCGATCGCGCGCAACCGGCACGGCCTCCAGTCCCTTGGATTGTTCTGCCGCTGTCAGAGGGCGCGAGATGGCCGCCAGGTTGACGCTGCCCCCCAGCAGGGCCTGGATGCCATTGTCGGAGCCGGTGGCAGCGGTGTTGACAACAGTGCCGGGATAGGAGTTGAGGAAGCTTGTTTTAAGGGCCTCATTTATCAACACCATGCTGGTGGAGCCATCGATGCTGATCGTGGTGCCGGCAGGCACGCTGGCCTGCCGGGGAAAGCGCTGCGCCAAGTTGCCCAGGCCGGTGGCGATGCCACCGCCATCAGGCAAGGAGGCACCGGCGGGAATAGCAGGGAGGCTGGGGCGCGAACCGAGCAGTTTGGGGAGCTGGGAAAACAGCAGCCAGGCGCCGATGCCCAGCAATAGGAAAACAATCGGTGGCGGGCCCTTGCGGGAACCACCGGATGAGGGTTCTTTCATGGTTGGGGGGCCTCAGGCAGCTTGGGGGCGAAAGGGGTATCAAGGGCTTGTAGACGCAGGGACACCTGGTCATCAAGGGTGAGCTGGTCCAGGTCGGCTGCCAGTTTCTCCTGGGGGTTCTCGGAAAGTTCGGCCAGCGCCGTACTGGTGCGATGGCGACCTTCGACGGCATTTTTGGCCGCATCAAAGCTGGAACGGGCCGAGCCGATATCGAAGTCGTTATTCACCTTGGCAATCGATTCGAGGGCGGAATTGACTTCGGCAAGATCCTTGATGTTTTGCATGTCGGATTTGTACTGCTCCAGCTTGATGCGTTCGCGGTTGAGCTTGTCCTTGGACGAACCGACAAAAGCGGCCGCCTGCTGCACTTGCTGTTCGAGGGAGGGAAGCAATTTTTCAATTTGAATGGCGCGAGTCATGGCCAAGCGGGCGCCATCGTCTTGGCCAGCTCTTTGGGCCAAGCTCGCCTGCTGCTCAAAGGTCTTGAGCTCGTCGATTTTCTGCTGATATTTGGACTGGGCCCGTTCGTAGGCGCCCACCTGCATCGCTACCGCCTTGGCTAGTTTCTGCACCGACTCCTGCATGGAGATAAGGGATTCCTCTGCTACGGTCACCGCCACTTTGCCGCCCGCTTCGACGGGTCTGCCCCATAGCCAATTCCAGCTGCCGACAATCACCCGACCGGCCCGATCGCCCATGAGCCAGTAAACGAATTTCTTCATTGAACGAACCATGCCAACTAGAGGCTAAACCGGATCTGGAGTTTCGTCACCTGCCAGCAGGGCCCCTTGCCACCTGCCCAGGCAGTAACTCGCGAAGCCGACAGGCCAGAATTTGCTCCCATCGCTAGCACCGCCATGCTGTTTCGATTGTTGGCCAGGCCGTTGTTGGCCGGCCTGACGGCGCTCTGGCTGCTGCTTGGCACTGCCCTGCCGGCCTGGGCCGAGTTCAGCCTGCCGCCGTTGCCCTATGCCGCCACGGCCCTGGAGCCAGCTATTGATGCCACCACGATGACGATCCACCACGACCGTCACCACGGCGCCTACGTGGCCAACCTCAATGGCCAAATCGCCGCCAATCCGGCCCTGGCGGATCTGAGCCTCGATGCCCTGCAGGGGAAAATCTCCGAATTCCCGATGGTGGTGCGCAACAACGGCGGCGGCCACTGGAACCACAGCCAGTTCTGGGCGGTGCTGGCACCCGCGGGCCAGGGAGGCACCCCCTCCCCAGAGCTGCTGGCGGCGATCAACAAAAACTTCGGCTCCTTGGAGGGCCTGCAGACCCAGTTCAACCAGGCGGCGGCGGCACGCTTCGGGTCCGGCTGGGCCTGGCTGATCCGCAAAGCCGACGGCAGCCTGGCCATCACCAGCACCGCCAACCAAGACAACCCCCTGATGGATCTCCCCGGCATCGAACGGGGTGCCCCTCTGCTGGGGCTGGATGTGTGGGAACACGCCTACTACCTGAAGTACCAGAACCGCAGGCCCGATTACATTAAGGCTTGGTGGTCGCTTGTAAATTGGAATGAGGTGAATGGGCGTTGGGTTAAGGCGGGGGTGGGGGCTTGATTTTGGTTGGCAACCCAATACCCCCGCTCACCGCTGACGCAAAACCACTGCCGACCAGGCGGGCAGGCTGAGCGTCCCCCCCTGATCCGCTTCAAGCTGCACCGATTGGCTGGCAAGCACAGGTACTGCACCACCAGTAGCAAAGGAACGCTCAACGCCGCAGTTGACGAGCAGATCAAAGTCGCCGATTTGCCATTGCGCCACCCCGGCCCCGTCGTCCAGCCAACGCAGCTTGGGCGAGTGGCGAAAAGGGGCCACCTGGCGACGCAGCTGGATCAACACGCGGTAGTACTGGCGCAGCTCCAGGTCCCATTGATCGCGGGGGGGCATGGGCAGCCGGGATTCCTCCAGGCGCCCGAGGGGGCGCTGCTGGCTGAGACCCACCTCGGTGCCGTAGTAAACGATCGGCGGTCCGGGCAGCATGAACTGCACCATGGCCGCCAGCCGCAGGCGCCTGATGTCTCCGCCCGCCGCAATCAAAAAGCGGTTCATGTCGTGGTTGTCGAGGAAGCTGGGCAGCAGCAGCTGCCCGCCGGCGTAGGCCAGATGGCGATCGAGGTGGCGGGCGAAGGCGGCCAGCGACAGCTCACTGCGGGCAAAGCTGGCCCGCAGCAGCTCACACAGCATGAAATCCAGGCAGCCATCAAGGCGGCCCCCGTAGCTGCGCACCAGCTGGGGCGTATGGGTAACTTCGCCGAAGCAGACACTCTCGGGCGCGGCGCGGCGGGTGGCATAGCGGAACTGGGACCAGAAGCCATGGCTGAGGCCATGGGCGTAATCGAGGCGAAAGCCAGCGCAGCCCTGAGCCAACCAATGGCTGGCGGCGGCAATCAGGTGCTCGCGCACCTCGGGTTGCTCGCCATCGAGTTCCGGCTGGTGGGGCTGGTCGAAAAAGCAGCCGTAGTCGTGGGGCCAAGTGCGAAAGCGCAGCCAGGGGCGGGTGGGGGCATCGGGCGCCCGCAAGGCTTGCTGGAAGGCCGCATGTTGGTCGGAAATATGGTTGGCGACGAAATCCAGCACGATCCGCAAGCCCCGCTGCCGGCAGCTACCCACCAGGGTCTCCCAGGCCTCCTGCCCGCCCAGCTCGGGCGCAATCGCCAAAAAGTCACTGACCGCATAGCCGTGGTACTGGGGCGAGGCGAAGATCGGCGTCAACCACAGGGTGTCAACACCCAGCTCGGCGATGACATCGAGTTGGTCGACCAGCCCCCAAAGGGTTCCGCCCAGGCGGGCGTTGAGATCATCCACCGGCGCAAAGCTGCTGCCCGGGGTCGGCGCAAAGCGATCCACAAATACCTGATAGATGACGGCCTGCGCCAGC
Organism: Cyanobium sp.; assembly: GCA_044352805.1. Taxonomy (GTDB): domain Bacteria; phylum Cyanobacteriota; class Cyanobacteriia; order PCC-6307; family Cyanobiaceae; genus Cyanobium. Next base: position 2,361 of record JBILDB010000110.1, on the reverse strand, counting down.
CAGACCGGTGGCTCCAGCCGGTCGACAACAACCGCCGCGACGTGGGGCGTGCCATGGCGATCCCGATCGGGCCAGGGACAGGGAATCAGGCCCGCCGCAGCGTCGACTCCAATGGCCGCATAACGCAGCAACGTGCCTTCGATCTGGGGCGGCAGGTCCAGCTGCCAGTCCTGGCTGTAACCCCAACTAAGGGTGTCCCAGGCCGGATCAAGCGCTGACGCTTCGGCCACCTGCGTGGTTCCCTGGGGCTCCAGGGCTTCGTCCCAGGCCGGTGTGGAGCCGTCGCTGCTCCAGAAGACCAGCAGTCGCTGGATGGCCGTATCAACGCCGCAGCGGAAGCGCAGGTGTACGGGCTGGCCAGGCAGCGGATCGAGGGGTTCAAGCAGGGCCAAGTCAAACAAGCCGCTGCGCTCCTGGCGCGCTTCGGCGATGCGGCCTGCTGGCCTGGAGAGGGGTCCGAACAGAAACTCCTCCGCAGGTGATCCTGACGCCGATTCGGAGTCTGGGGCTGTGATTGGGTTTGCTTCAGGGGGTGGGTCCGAATCCCAAGAGCCGCTCATCCCAGGATCACCATTCCCGCCGGGGGGAGGTCCAGCCGCACCCAGGCCCGCCCATCGTCGCCTGTTTGCACCGGTACGGTCTCATCAGTGGGGGGCTGGCGCAGTTGCTCGTCGCTCCAGTCGGCCCGATACAGCACCCGCAACAACGATCCAGCTTTGTGGATGGCCGCATCGATCGTCACCTCGGCGCCGCGGGGCTCCAGGCCATGGGTGTTGAGGGCCATCAGCACCTCGTGGGCCGCCAGCACCCTTGACCAGGCAAACAATTCACCTGCGGCTGGCAGGCCGAACGGGGCCTCGCTGTATCGGGTCTGGCGGGGATAACAGACGCCCAGGCGCAAAGTGCGGCCCACGTAGTCATCGCCCTGGCGCAAGCGGGCGATGGCCGCGATGCGCAGGTAGGTGGGGTGATTTGGGTTAAAGAAATGGCAGCCCGTCGTCACCTCGGCACCGAAGGGCCCGCCAAAGAGGCATTCGCGCACATAGCGATCTTCGCCAAAGCGGCTCGGCTCAATGCTGTAGTCATGGTTCTCCTCGTTGCCCGTGAGGCCCTGCTCGGTGCCGTAATAGATGCAGGGAATCCCCGGCACGGTGAGCTGGACGGCGACGGCATGGGCCGACTGCCAGTGACGATGGGGAGAGGTGTTATGGGCGGCGAAGCGGGCCTTGCGCGGCCGGCAGGACATGTCGTGGTCGTCGAGCACCGTGACGTGCAAACCCCCGATTTGGATATAGCGGCTCAGCTGGTTGTCGGTGCGGAAGCGGCCGAAGTAATCAAGGGGGGATTCGCTGCCCCGTACGGCACCGGCCAGTTGGTCGGGGGACTGGTTGATGTCCAGCACGGCACCAAGGGCTCGATCAAAGATGCTGCCAAACAGAGACAGGTAATTGATTGCGATCATGTTGTCAGTGATCTCGCCCACCAGCAGGAAGTTTCCCTTGCCAATCGATTGGGCATAGCGGTAGATGGCAAAGCAGAATTGCTGACAGAGGTGCTTGGGAATGTGCTTGGCGGCATCGATGCGGAAGCCATCGCAGTCGCTGATGGCAATCAGGTGCTGATAAGAACGGATCACCGCCTGCATCGTCTCGTGGTCGTAGCCATTCAGCTTCTTGAGATCAAAGAAGTCGCCCCGGCGGTACTCGGCGTTGGGGTCCAACGGGTCGGGACTGGACCAATCACAGATGGCGCCACAGCGGTTATAAGCCTCCAGCCGCTGCAACTCCTTCGGCCAGCAACCGTCCTCGCGGGATGTTATGGCGGGGATGCATTCACCTGTTCCCGATCGCCAGCCGCCGAAACTGTAAGGGGGTTGATAGCGGTAGGGGAGCGAATCCTCAATGATGCCTGTGAGATCGGGCCCATAGAACCAGTTATTGGCCGTGTGGTCGATCACCACATCCAGCACGACGACCATGCCCCGGTCGTGGGCGTCATCGATCAGGTCGCGCAGGTCCTGCAGCGTGCCAAAGCGGGGATCGATCTGCAGGAAGTCCTGAATGGCGTAGCCGTGGTAGGTCTGCAGATCGGCTCGTTGTTTCAGCACCGGATTGAGCCAGAGCCCGGTGATGCCCAGTCCCTGCAGATAGTCCAGTTTGCTGCGGATGCCCCGCAAGGTGCCGCCGTTGAACCGCAGGCCCGCTTCCATCCAGGCCCGTTTGTCGCTGGCACGAAACGCCTGGGGCTGAGCCGGGTCGTACAGCGGTCGCCCGGCCTCACCGCCATCACTGAAGCGATCCGGCAGGATTTGGTAAAAAATGTGGTCGTTCCAATGCACCGGGCTGGCCATGACCCGGCCCC
>JBILDB010000108.1:0-7303 GCA_044352805.1 Cyanobium sp. | reverse complement strand
CAGGAAGAAGCGATCGGCGGCGATCTCTTCGATGAACTCCACCTTGGTCTTGCTACCTGAAGCAGCCCGACCTCTGGTGGGAGCTGGTTCGTCCTCGTCTCCCTCCTCCTCGTCCTCTCCGGACTCTGCCGGATCGCTCGCCTGAACAGGATTGCTGCGGTAATGGTCGCCCTGGGCCACCGGCACCACCACTTCGAGCTTTGCCCGGCGCAGACGGCACATCGGTTCGCTGCTGATACCTGGTTCCAGTTCCAGCAGTGATTCATAGACCCGGCCCAGGTCTTCCACATCCAGCGCGCCGTAATGCACCCGCTCCCGCATGGTCACGCCTTCACCAGGCGTCCAGAGCAGGGCATCCAGCAAGCGCGCCACCGCCTGCTCTCCCCACTGCAGCTGACCCAGCAGCGGTGTGGCGTCGCGGCCGAACAGCATCCCGCCCAGGGGTTTGATCTCCAGTTCGCTGGAGCTCATGCCCTCGGCGAACAACCGCCAGAGGGTGCGCAGCCCTGCCTCCAGGAAACCGCCGCTGTCTTTTCCCTCATCCAGCACCCGGCGCACCCAGTGGGCGAGCGCTGTGTTGGGCGAGAAGGTGTTGCGCCACAGGCTGGTGGCGGCAAAGCTGAAGGCCCGAGCCGGATCCGCTGAGGACTCCAGCTTGAACACGAACAGCAACCGGTAGACGGTGATCAGGCCCTCGCTCCAAAGCTGTTGGGCGAGCTGCTGTCGATCGCTCCGATCCGCCAGCGCCTGGGCATTGGCCGGATGCTCCAACACCTCCTGCAGAAAGCCCTCGATCGCGCGGCGTGCCTGCAGCCGCAACTTCTTGGTGACGCTGCTCTGGGCCAGCCGGGCCGCTTCCGTCAGATCAGGCAACGCCGCCACACCGGCGGGAGCAGCCAGGGCCAGGAGCAGGCGATAGGAATCCGGCAGTGCCCGGGCTGCCCGCCAGCCACCGGCACGATCCAGGCGGATGCTGATATGGCTGTCGGGACGAGCGGGATCACAGAGCAGGATCCGCAGTTCTTCCCCATCGCTGAGCAGGCCCATCCGCTCGCCACTGGCCAGCAGCACCCGTTGCGCCACACGGCTGGGGCTGAAGCGATAGGCCCGGCCCCGGCGGTTGGGGGCATCCAGGTCTGTCCCGAGGCTCACCGTCCAGGCCCTCAGGCGCTGGCCTTCTGCGGTGGTGAACAGCCAGCCGCCATCTTCCGCACCCTCGCGGGTAATCACCTCCGCTTGCCGTTCCAGGGCGCTGTAACCGAGGCGCTCCACCAGGGGCTCCAGCACGTGGTTGGCCACGCGGCGATCACCGCCCTGCTCTCCCAGCTGGCACAGCTTGCGCCGGAGCACGTCCCAGCGTTCCTCCAAGGCACGCCCCTCGGCGCCGGTGGTTTTGGCCAGCAGGTTGCGCTTGCTGAGCTCACGTTCGAGCTGGAACTTCACAAACGGTTCCGGCAACGCCGGACCGTGAGAGCTGCAATCACGTAGTTCCAGAGCCATCAGCCCAGCCCCCCGTCCTGTGTAAGTGCCTTGGGCACGAGCATCAGCAGCCCCAGCGGTTGTGGCTCCAGGGTGCGCAGCTGGGCCCGCTGCTCCAACTCCTTTTGGCGGTCGCGCAAGAGCCGCAGCACTCCATCGGCCTCGCGCCGTTGCGCGGGGGGATTGCGTCCGTCGGTGGCATAGCCCGCCAGGCGTTCGGCGGGGTCATCACTGACCTGCCAGCTCGCTAGGCCTCCACTGCCGCCAAACAGATCGGTTTGGGCCTGTTGCACGGCACCGCAGATCGTGTCTGCCCGGGAGCGCAGCCAATCCTCCAGATCCCGTTGCTCCCGTTGCAGCTGCTGCACGTGCTCTTTGCTGGCCGGTTCAGCGATGGCCGTGAAGGTCGCGGCCACTGCCTGCTGGGCTTGCTTTCGCGCCTGTTCCCCCCAGCTGGAGAAGTGCTGCTCCCAGAGATCAGCGGTGCGGATCGGCTCCCCAGCCGTCACTGTCTGCAGCCAGGCCTCCGGTTCCGCCAACACCTCGATCATTCCAGTGGCATCGATGCGCAGCGCCAGAACCCGCTCCAGTTCATGGCCCCGGTCGCTCTCAAGCACCCCGAGAAAGGTGCACAGGAGTGCAGGAGCAGGGATGTCCAGCCCGATGGCGCTGATGCGCCGATCCAGGCAGGCGTCCGTCTCGCCGAAGCGCAGGTTGCGGACGCGATCGAGGGCCCTGCGCACGATCGGATGGGCCCGGCCCAGGTAGCCCAGATCCCTTCCGGCCTCATCGCGGCAGCGTTTGGCATCGCTGGTGAGCCGCAACGCGCGCTGCTCAGCGTCGTAACCGGGGATGTCGCGCAAACCGTGGGTCCAGGTCGTGGGCAACCGCAGCACTACGTCGGTGCCTGATACGGAGCTTCTTTCCGCAGGCGTGATGGTGCCGCCGTCGGACTCCAGGGCCTGACAGACGAAATCCATCAGCTCCACTGCCCCCAGCCGCTCGCCTTCCGATCGAGCTTGTTCGGCTTCCGCCAACAACCGCGCCTCGGCGTTGAGTCCCACCTCACCAAGCCAGCTGCTGGTCTTTGCCGCCTTCTCATATCCCGCCATGGCCCGTTCCACCTCCGCAAGCAGATCTCGGTAAGCGGCGGAGCCGGTGTCTTCTTCCGCCGCATCATCCAGCTGGAGAATCTCCCGCCCTGGCGTCGCGAAGAGCGTCTCCTCTTCCTCTCCCAGGCCCTCCAGCAATCGCACGGTCTGGGCGTCTTCCGTGGTGATGCCGCCGAGGGTGTTGGGCACAAAGGTGAGCCGCGCCCGCTGCCGCTCGTACTTGGCGACCAGCCGTAGCAACAGCCGCTCCTCGAAGGTGCCAGCCAAATAGAGGTAACGCACATCAGGATCGCTGCGCTGGCCGTAGCGGTCGATCCGGCCGTTGCGTTGCTCCAGCCGGTTGGGGTTGTAGGGCAGCTCCAGATGGATCAGGTGATGGCAGCGTTCGTGCAGGTTCAGACCTTCTGCGGTGGCATCGGTGCTCACCAGCACCAGACCGTCTTGATGGCTGAAGCGCTCAGTGGTCGTGCTGCGCTCCTGGGCGGGTTCAGGGCGGCCGCTCACCGCCAGCACCGCGCCGTCGAGATCGCCCTGGCTCACTGCGCTCTCCAGGAAGGCCACCAGGGCGTCCTGGCTGTCGGTGTATTCCGTGTAGATGAGGATATTGGCCCCCGGGGAGGCCTGGCGGATGGCCTGCAGTTCCGCCAAGGCCAGGCGCAGCTTGGGATCTTCATCCAGAGCTGCCTCGGCCATCTCCACCAGCCCGTCCAGTGCCTCTCCGGTGTTGGCGATGCGTCGGCCGCGGTCGCGTTCGCGCCTCTGGGTGCGCAGCAGATCCTCGATCCTGCCGGCGATGTTATCCAGGCCGGTTTCGGCGAGGTCGGCCGCCATATCTTCCGCCTCCAGGGCAGCGCGGTCCTGCTCCTCTTCAAAGGAGAGGGAGCCATAGCGCTCCAGCCGCTGCTGATATTCCCTCAGGCTGCGCAGCCGCTGTTTTCGGGTTTCGGCGTCGCTGATCCCGCTGCTGACAATCTCGCGGTATCGATCTCGGATCACGGCCAGCGTGTTGCGGCAGGCCGCCACCGTGGACACCGAGCGCTTGAGCAGCGACACAAAGGCCAGCACCTCCCCGAAGCGGCGCTGCCTGACCGCCTGCCTTATACGCGGCGCCACGGCTGCAAGCAGCGCCTGCTGGAAGGCGGTGAACTCCGGTTGCTCTGCAGCGTTGAACATCACCGCCCGCGGTGTCACCTGACGGGTGCGGAACAGCGGTTCGCCCGTTTCTGGGTCCTTGATGTGGTTCTTGAGCCGGCGCACCACGTGCTGGCGGTAGCGCTCAGCTCTGAGCCCCCCGCGGCCGTCCACCAAGCTCGGATCAAGCAGCTCCACCAGCGAGGCGAAGTGGGGGTCGAAGCCGTCGTGGGGGGTGGCGGTGAGCAGCAGGAGCCCATCGCAGCGCGAAGCCAGCACCTCAGCCAGGCGTCTACGCCTGGAATCCTCCCAGTCGCCGCTGCTGCCAAGCCGTACGCAATGATGCGCCTCATCGATGATCACCAAATCCCAGACGGTGCGCTCCAGCTCCTGCAACACCTTTTCCTGCTTGGCGAAGTCCACCGAGGTAAGGCAGTAGGACACGTGATCGAAGGGATTGGCTCCCAGCACCAGCTCGCGGCGGCGCTCTTGCAGCTCCCCCGCGCTGCGGATCGTTTCAAAGCGCAACCCAAAGCGCTCCCGCATTTCTCGCTGCCACTGCTCCAGCAACGGGCCAGCCGGCGACACGATCAGGATCCGGTGGGCACGGCGGCGGGCGATCAGCTCTGCCATCAACAGGCCCGCCTCGATCGTCTTGCCCAGGCCCACGCCATCTGCCAACAGCAGCCGTGGGCGGCTCATCCGTAGGGCGCGCATGACCGGCACGAGCTGGTAGGGCGCGATGTCAAGTCTGCCGGGTTGCACAGCCAGCAATGCTGATGGGCCCAGCGACTGCTCCAGTAGGAAAGCGTCATGGAACAGCTGCCACTGGCGCAGCCGGCCCGCCCGGCGCGGGTCGAAGTCGGCGGTGATCGGCTGAATCGCTTCGAAGGGATGGAGCAGGTCGACCTCCATCCCCAGAAGATCCCCCTGCAAACAGCGCAGGCGATAGCGCTGCTGGTCTCCCGCCGGCTCCGTCTGAACAACCTCCCAGGCCAGGCCCCGAGCTTCCACTTGGGTGCCAGGCAGCACCAGGGTCATGGATGGTTCTGCATTGCTTTGAGGGTAGGACTGACCAGCAACTGGCAGTCGTAGCTAATCGATCTGCCCGTTGATCTCTCTTGCCGCAACTGAGATCGAAGCCTGCCAGGCATAAGCCAATCGTCGAATTAATTCATATCATGCATAGATTCCGAACTCTGCTGGTCTGGCCGCCTAAACAGTGGTGACGGTCTGGCCCTGGTGCGTCCCCAGCCCCCTGGCGGCCGGCGGATCGCCCCCGGCGCTGGCACCTCTGTGGCGAACTGGCCCCCAATGCCGCCGGCAAGTGGGAACGCTCGCGCTGGCGGCGCTGGTTAGCCGAGGCGTGAGCGGTGATCGCCAAAGTCAACACAGTTGTCTATGTGCCCCCTTGCCTTCAGAGCGGCTGCACCCCGGTGCCCAGGCTGGCCGCTTCCAGCCAACGCTGGATGGCATCTGGTAGGGGGCAGCGTTGGCGGTTCGTGGCATTGATGGCCAGGTGACGGGTCAGGCCCCGGGCCACCTCCTCGCCATCAAGATCAAAGCGATAGGCCACCTCAAAGCCGCTGGGATCGAGCCGTGTGGGCGTCAACACGACCCTCAGCTCATCCCCCACCACCAGGGGGCGGCGGTAATCGGCGCGGCAATGCACGATCGGCAGGGCCACCTCTGGCTGGTGCTGGGGGCTGGGAAACAGGGCTGCGGGAGCAATGCCAAAGCCTTGCAGACTTTCTTCGTAGGCCTCGTGGCACCAGCGCAACAGCTGCTGGAAGTGCATCACACCGGCGGCATCGGTGTCGCCAAAGCGCACCGTGCGCTGGAGTTGCAGCCAGGGGCAGGCAGCGGAGAGGGGGGTCGGCATGGGCGTCTTTGCTGGGGGTCCAAAGCGGCGACCAGGGGATCGCCTCAGTTTGCAGCTGATCGTGGGCAGCGCTAATACCCTTGAGGTCGAAGATCTGGCATCGGGCGCTGCGGCGGGCACTGGAGCACCTCCGCAGTGATTCCGGTGCAGCAGATCAGAAGCTAGCGCGCATCCTTTGTTGAAACCTTTGCTGAAATCTTTGCTGAATCCTTGGGGGATACCGAGGTCGCCGCGACATTGGCATCTTGAAGCTTATAAATTAGTTAAAGCATCAAGATGCTCTAGATTGATTTTTGGGTTTGAAGCGGCCGTTGCGCACCACTCTGACCCTCGACGACGATCTCGCCGCAGCCCTGAACCGCAAGGCTCGCCATTCAGGCCGCAGCTTCAAGGAGGTTGTGAACGCGGCGATCCGCCGGGGGCTTGCGCTCGGCGAGCCCCCGGCGCAGACTCGCGAATAGGCATTTGTGGTGCATTCCCAGGCCTGCGGCCTGATGCCTGGCATTGACCCCTTGCGCTTCAATCAACTGCAGGATCAGCTGGACCTGGAACAGTTTCAGGCCGTCCAGATGTTGGATCGTGAGCCATCGTAATCATTCCTGATGTGAATCTACTAATTTATGCCTATAACTCTGACGCTTCCCAGCATCTGCACGCCCAGGTTTGGTGGGAAAACCTTGTCGCCGGCTCCCAGCCCGTCGCTCTCCCGTGCATTGTCGGCTTGATCAGCCATCCGTGGCGATCCTGCAGCCTGGTCCGCGCTATCTCGCCATCTCGCCATCCTCGCGGGCTTCTGCGATACCGGTGCGCTCAGCGGAGCTTTGGTCACCGCTGCCCCCATCGCGGCCCTGGCTATTGAAAACCAGGCGGTGGTTCATTCCGACGACAGCGACTCTGCCGTTTTGCGGGGCTGCGTTGGCTCAATCCGCTCCAGAAAGCGGCATGAATCCATGGCCAGTTTCCCAACCACCCCCACGTTGTACCCACCCGCAGCTATTCATTCTCCGCGAAATCGGTAATAACTTTAGTGATTCCCAGCTTGAACATTTCTGCGTTCATAGTGGTCTTAATGTAACAAACGTTATTTTGCCCGGGATGTATCATCTTTTATGTGTTGAATTTTAATATTGGTTGCAGACTTATCGTAAGTTAACTCATCAAAAATTTTGCCCCTTTGCTAACAGTATTTTTGTAATACTACTTTGCAGAAAGGTAATTTTTAATTTTACGATGTTTATGGATTCAGTGGTTTGGAGGATTGATTTTCAAATATAGTTGGCGGTCATTGCTGTCTAGCTGATCTTCAACGATCCACCGACCCCATGATCACGTCAATGGAGCCGAGGATGGCCATGATGTCGGCCACCTTGGCCCCCTTGAGGATGTGGGGCAGGATCTGGAGATTGTTGAGGTCGGCGGCGCGGATTTTGAAGCGCCAGGGGGTGACATCGTCGTTGCCCTGGATGAACACACCGATTTCGCCCTTGCCGGATTCGAGGCGGGTGTAAAGCTCGCCGCTGGGAATCTTAAAGGTGGGGGCTACTTTTTTGGCAACGTATTGGTAGTCGAAGTCGTAGGCGTCGCTGCTTTTGCCTTCGCTGATGCGGCGGGCCTCCAGGTTTTCGGTGGGTCCGCCGGGAATCATGCGGATCGCCTGGCGCAGAATCTTGAGGGATTGGCGCATTTCTTCAATGCGCAC
>JBILDB010000107.1:0-7356 GCA_044352805.1 Cyanobium sp. | reverse complement strand
TTTTTTTTACTCTTTTTTTATCAATGGTTGTAATGTTCATCCGGTTACAAATCAACTGCAAAGTTGGATGTGCTCCCTGACACAAGGCAAGAAAACGCACAGCACTGTTCAGCTTGCGCAATCCCAGGTTGTCCCCAGACAATGCCAGCACCCAAAGCAATAGTGGCTCATTTCCTCAATGGGCTGAAGGCGAAATATTCCTGGGCTGTGGTCTGACGCACTTGACCATTTTTCTCTTGAGCCCCTATGGTTGGCTCAAGGATGCCGCCTAGGCGTTCCAGGCTGTCCCCCCAAATACCAAAAACGAACTCCGACACGGTTTAGAGTTCGGTAAACTTTTACGGATGTTCTTGAGATCCGTATAAGCGTATTTGGTCCAGTCATTTTCTCTTACTCCCAACACCAAATGTCTACCCGCACCGTTATCGGCCTGTTTGCCGAAAACGCCCATGCCGCCAAGGCCCTGGAAGACCTCGTGGCCGCCGGCCTGCATCGCGATGCCCTTGACCTGCTGACCGCTGACGACGCTTCCGATGCTCCCAAGCTGCGGGCCCTTTCCGACCTCGTCCCCGAGCCCGACCTCGGCGTCTATATCGCCGGTGTCAGGGATGGTGGCACCCTGCTGACCGCCCAAGTGCCCCTTAATGCCGAAGCCCGTGCCGCCGAAATCATCGGTGGTTACAATCCCGTCAACATCCGCGAGCACGCTGTCGCTCTGGCCGCCAAGCATCCTGAAGTCAAGGCCCAACTGATCGACACCGCCAAGGACCCCAACGTCCTTGAAGTGGTTGAAGAAGTTGTTGAACTGGGCAAAGAGAAGGTCGAAACCGGCCGTCTGCGCATCTACAACGTGGTCTCCGAGGCCAAGGTCTCCAAGTCCATTGATCTGGTCGACGAAACCGTCACCGTTCAGCGCCGCGCCGTCAATCGCGCCGCCCTGGAAGATGCTTTCAAAGAGCGCGTGTTCGAACTTTCCGAGTTCGACGAGCGTGCCATTGTCAGCAAGCGCGCCCAGGTTGTTGAGGAAGTCAACCTCGCCAAGCAGGCCGAAACCAAGGGCCAAACCGTCACCGAAACCGTGCGTCGTTCCGACGTGCGCGCCGAGCGCATTGGTGCCGACGGCAAGGTGATCGAAACCGTTTCCACCACCGAACGCTGATCTCGCCTCAGGATTTCCCTGTTTGAAAGAACAGGGGATCCGATCTGTGCAGTTCTTGGGCTCTTACAGTGGGATTTTCCCCTAAAGGGCCCTTTTCTCTGTACTGATCTGTACAATGAATTTGATTGACTGTGATTGGAATGTTGAGAGAGTTACTGTCCTTGTTCGGCTTTACTCGTTCTGGCGATAGCGAAGATCGTTCGTCGACCTCTCCCCCATCACATCCGGCACCTGGGTCTGCCTCCCAAGTTTCAGCTCCGTCGGCGCTGGAATCCGCCAGTGGCTCGCTGCCCAAGCCTTCCCCTTCTCCCCTTCCTGCCCTTTCCCGTCCTCGGAGTTCCGAAGTGAGTGCCTTTGACAACCCTGTGAACGCTTCCACCCTTGTCGTTGTCGGTGAACGGGGTGAGAACTACCGGCTGTTGCAGCAAACAACCGAGAGCGGGGTCGAAACATTAGTGCTGGGACTTGAAGACGGCTCCCAGATCACCCTGCCCAGTACCGAACTTGTATGGAAGGGTGCCGGGACCTGGCTCCTTACCAACGCAGTTCGTGATGCCCGTGGGCTGGTTATTCCAGTTGTCGAGGAAACGCTGGAATTGTCCAAGGAGAGGGTGGAAACCGGAAAGGTTCGCATCACCAAGTCCGTACAATCCCGCGAGGTTGTTGTTGATGACCCCCTCAACAGGGAACGGGTGAGTGTGGAGCATGTGCCCATCAACCAAGTGGTGACCGGCGATGTGCCCCAGGTTCGGGAGGAAGGCGATGTCACCGTTATCCCCATCCTTGAGGAAAGGGTCGTGACCCATAAGGAGCTTGTTTTGGTGGAGGAGGTTCGCATTCGCCGCGACCGCAGCCAATACCACGATCCCAAGTCCGTCACCTTGCGCAAGGAAGTCGTTTCTGTCGAGCGCCTAGCTGAAGACGGTCGGCTCCTGGACTCCCAGGCTTGAAACCTGTTAGAGGCCTAAGTTCAACCCTGGCGAATGCGTTCTCTGCGTGACCGCTTACTAGGGTTAACCCATGCCTCTTTCCACGGTGTCGAATTCTTCTATCGCCTTTCCCGCTCCTGATCCTTTGGATCAGGAGTTTTGGGATGTGATTGTGATTGGTTCAGGGCTTGGTGGCTTGGTCACCGCCAGTCAACTGGCCGCCAAGGGAGCCCGCGTGCTGGTTCTGGAGCGCTACCTGATTCCAGGGGGAAGTGGTGGCAGTTTTCGCAGGCAGGGTTACACTTTCGACGTTGGCGCTTCAATGATTTTTGGCTTTGGCAGCCAAGGCCATACCAATTTGCTGACTCGTGCCCTAGCTGATGTTGGTGAACATTGCGTAACGATCCCTGATCCTACCCAGCTGGAATACCACTTGCCCGGGGGGCTCAATGTTGTTGTTGATCGAGATTACCAGTCTTTTGTTAACAACCTGACGGCTCTTTTCCCCCATGAAGCTGAGGGAATTCGTGCTTTTTATGACACCTGTTGGCGGGTATTTCGCTGCCTTGATGCGATGCCATTGCTATCGCTTGAGGATCCCAGTTATTTAGCCAAGGTCTTTTTTCGTGCCCCGCTTGCTTGCCTTGGACTTGCCCGTTGGTTACCAGTGAATGTGGGCGATGTGGCCAGACGCCATATCAAGGACCCTGACCTGCTCAAGTTTATTGACATGGAGTGCTTCTGTTGGAGCGTCATGCCGGCGGACCTCACTCCCATGATCAATGCGGGCATGGTCTTCTCCGACCGCCATGCAGGAGGCATCAATTACCCCCAAGGCGGTGTAGGGGTGATTGCCGAGAAATTGGTGGCGGGATTGCAGCGTCATGGTGGCGTGATTCGATATCGATCCCGCGTCACCAAGGTGCTGCTTGAAAGGGGCAGGGTGGTAGGGGTTCGTCTCGCCAATGGCCAGGAAATCCGGGCTGAAAAGGTTGTTAGTAACGCCACACGTTGGGATACTTTTGGCGGCGAGGGCTGCTCTAGCACTCCCCTGGTTGCGGCGGAGGATACCCCCGCCGCTGAACAGACCTGGCGTCGGCGTTACAAGCCCTCCGCTTCTTTTCTTTCCCTACACCTCGGTGTCAGGGCCGATGTGATTCCGGCCGGCAGCCACGTCCACCACCTTTTGCTCGAGGACTGGGCCGCGATGGAGGCGGAGCAAGGCACGGTGTTTGTCTCCATGCCTTCGCTCCTAGATCCATCCCTGGCCCCTGCAGGACATCACATCGTGCATAGCTTCACGCCATCAGCGATGGATACCTGGCAAGGTCTCTCCCCCCAGGCTTACCGGTCCAAAAAACAAGCGGATGCCAATCGGCTGATTGCAAGGCTAGAGACCCTATTACCTGGGCTTGGGGCAGCTATCACGCATCAGGAGGTGGGCACACCCCGCAGCCACCGCCGTTTCCTAGGGCGTTTCGCCGGTAGCTATGGGCCCATTCCCTCGCTGCGCTTACCTGGCTTGCTACCGATGCCCTTCAACCGGTCAGGTATCGAGGGCTTGTATTGCGTTGGCGATTCTTGTTTTCCTGGCCAGGGACTTAATGCCGTCGCCTTCAGCGGCTACGCCTGTGCCCATCTGCTTGGTGCCGATTTGGGTTTGAATCCCTGGGCCCTGCCTGATTAGAAATCCCCCGTTCTTGTCGCTGCCCAGCCTTAGTGATGAAACCCTGGGCTGGCCTCGATGGGCCTGGGCATCGGCGCCGTGAGACTTTCAAACCACTCGACGGCACGCTCAATGTCCGCCAGTAACTGGTCGGCCATGTCGCGACTGAAGCCAGAGCGAATCACAAATCGCAGGACCGTCAGCTGTTCACAGTCGGCCGGCATGGTGTAAGCCGGAACCATCCAGCCCCTTTCCCGCAGCTTGTCGGAGAGATCAAAGACGGTCCAGTTGCGAACACTGGAATCCAGGCTGACGATAAAGACCGGTAACTGACCGCGGGGGTGGCTTAATAGGGTCAAGGGCTTGAGCCTTTTGATGCCATCGGCCAGGTGGCAGGCGATCAACTCAAGCGTGGCCATGCGGTGCTTGAATCCCTGGCGGCCGAGATGGAGAAAGTTGAAGTATTGGCCGATCACCTGGGCGCCCGGCCGAGAAAAGTTGAGGCCAATTGTGGGCATATTACCGCCTAAATAATTGACATTAAAACGTAACTCCTCTGGGAGTTGTTCGCTATTACGCCACAATATCCAGCCAACACCAGGTAAAACCCCGCCATATTTGTGACCACTGCAGTTGATAGAAACCACCCTTTCGAGCTGAAAATCCCAGATTAATTGCGGTGAGTTAAAGGGAGCCACAAAGGCGCCGGAGGCTCCATCAACATGGATGGGAATGTTGAGGCCACTGTGCTCTTGGAGGCCATCCAGCCGTTGCTGTAGCTCTTCAATCGGTTCATAACTACCATCAAAATTACTACCAAGTATGGCGATGACACCGATCGTATGTTCATCGCAAAGGGCAACAGCTTCGCTGGCACTCAATTGGAGTCTGTGGGGTTTGATCGGCACGAGTCGGCGTTCAACATCGAAATAAACACAGAATTTTTCCCAGCAGATCTGAGTATTCGAACCCATAACAAGATTAGGTCGATTCGTATCTTTGCCTTGGGAACTTCGCTGTTGGCGCCAATGCCAACGCATGACCAGCCCAGCCAGCATGCAAGCTTCACTTGAGCCGGTGGTGGAAGTACCCAGGGCCGCATCGGGATCTGGAGCGTGCCAGAGGTTGGCAAGGATCTTGAGGCAGCGTTCTTCAATTTCAGCTGTCTGGGGATACTCATCTTTATCAATCATGTTTTTATCGGCGCATTCTTCCATTAGCCGCCTTGCCTGAGGCTCCATCCAAGTGCTGACAAACGTTGCTAAGTTGAGCCTTGAATTGCCATCAAGCATTAAATGCTCATGAATGATATCGTAGGCTAATTCAGCATCAACACCATGATCTGCAAGCTCGTTGCGTAGGATTTCCATCGGCAAATTTATAGTGCTCAGTTTATTGCTGAGTCCGCTATGGACACCAATGTGTTTGGATCGATTTTGAGCTACCATGAGTCGGTTTGATTTGTATCTATAGTATCGTCGAGCTAGTGCCGATCGGCCGCTGTCCGCCCTGTTCATACATACCAATTTCTGCGTGAATTTGCAATATCGCATCCAGGCCTTTCTGCGTGCCACTCCCCCCGAGCCAGGCTTGGGAATTCGCCTGGCGCTCTGGCAAGGTCCTGGCCAAGCGGGCAGTGAAGCGGCGGTTCTCGAAAACCTGGCCCGCCTAGAAGCTGTCTGTGGCCTTGCGGCTGCCCAGGGTGTTCAGCTACTTGTTTTCCCCGAGCTCTATCTCAGCGGCTATCTGCTCACCCCTGCTGCGATCAGCAGATTGGCCGAGTCTGTGGACGGTTCCAGCCTGACCAGAGTGGCCGCCGCCGCTCGTCGCCATGGTTTGGCGGTTTGCTGTCCCTATCCGGAACGGGCCACAGTCGGCGGCGTCGAACGTTTTTATGACGCCATTGCCCTGTTCGGTGCCGATGGCTCTCTATTGCGTAATTATCGCAAAACCCATCTGTGGGGTCCGGACGAAAAACGTTTATGGACCCCCGGTTATCTCCAGCCAGAGGAGGGCCCAGCTTGGACGGTACAGCAGGTCCACGGTGTGCCCGTGGGATTGTTGAATTGTTATGAAGCCGAATTCCCGGAACTCAGCCGCCTTTTGGCCTTGCGAGGGGCCAAACTTCTGGTGATTCCCACTGCAGCTGATGCCTGGGCCCAGCTCAGCAATGGTGAACGCACGGACCGCCCCTACCCCGATGTCTCCCGCACCTTGATTCCGGCCCATGCTTTCCAAAACCATTGTTTTGTGGCCTATGCCAACCGTTGTGGTGAGGAATCAGTCCAGGGCAGCGTGAAGGCCTCCTACCTGGGCAACAGCATTATCTGCGGTCCCCACGGAGATGTCCTTTGTGCCGCCAGGTCGGAGCCCACCCTCCTAGTTGCCGACTGCCTCCTGGCTGATTACGGCCCGACCCATCCTTTGGGGACCAGCTATCTGGAGGATCTCCGCCCTGATCTGTACGAGACCCTGGCCACGACCAAGCCCCTGGCCCCATAGCCTGGATCTTGAGGAAATCCAGCCCATGAGTTCAGCTCCCTTGCCCAGCTCCGCTGATCTGGCCAAGTATCTGGAGGCCCGAGGCCAGCTGGGTAAGCCCTGGATGTGGCATCTTTTACGCCTGGTCAAGATTAAGGAGCAGCGGGATTCCATGACGCCGGAAGACTATGTGGCGACGCTTGCCGATGCCCATGCCGATCTGATGCGTTTAGGTGAGTTCTGGAAGGGTCGTGAGCAGGAGGTGTTTGGGGGCATCTACCAACCGGCTGCTGTGATCGAACCTCTCCCCGGTTCTGAGCAGGACCGATGAAGCAGATACCGATGAAGGAGATGCAGTCCGCCGCCGGTGTGCATCGTTACCCGATGGCACCCCTGATTCGTTATTGCCTGCTGGGCCTCTATGGCGCTTTGGTGTTGCCTTTGCCCCTGATGGCTCCAATCCACTGGCGGTGGCCAGTAGGGACTGCCGTGTTGCTTGGCTTCTTGCTGGTGCTGGCGGCTACCAGTGAGCAGGTAGAAATCGCTGTATCTGGAGTGAGGGTGGGCCATCCGGCTTGGTGCAATTGGCTTCTGCGTCGAGGCTGGAGTCTTGCCTGGGGAGACATTCAAGCCCTCAATTCTGTTGCCACTAGCCAAGGGGGCAGGGTGTTCTATGTGCGCACGTCCCCGGACGCTGACGGTAAAAGTAAGTCTTGGCTTCTACCCCAGCGAATTGCCAATTTTGAAGACTTTCTGGCCCGATTCTCGGCGGCAACAGGCTTGGATGTAGGGGACGTTCAGCGACTGACGCCCCCTTGGACCTATCAGTTATTGGCTGTATTTAGTGGATTGTTGTTGCTGATTGAAAGCCTGGCTTTGTTTGGCCTACCTCACCCTGTCATTCCCTAGTAGCGGAGGGGGGGGGGATCGGCTTGACCAGCCAAGGCCGGCGCCAAGGAGATCTGAACGTTAGGCGGCATGTCTGTTGGATCAGGAAGGGTGTCGAGGCTAAAGCGATAACCCTGTTGGCGCATGGTTTCGATGCCACCCCCTTCTCCCAATCCGGCCTGCTCAAGTTTGCGTCGCAGGGTGAGCACTTGGGTATCGACCGAGCGGGGGCC
>JBILDB010000106.1:0-7416 GCA_044352805.1 Cyanobium sp. | reverse complement strand
TGACTGGGCGGCTGTCTTTGAGGCCAGAGGGGCCTCGCCCCCCCGGAGCCGCTGGATCAGGGCTGCCTTATTGAGGCTGGTGTAGCCCTTGTAGCCCCGCTCTTTGCAGAGCGTCTTGAGGTCGCGCCCGCTCAAGGCCTCAAGGCCATCGGCAAGCGCTCCGGCCACCCCAGGCTTCGGCGCCGGGGCGGCTGGCAGGGCATCATCCAGCTCCCGCAGGAAGCGGGCATCGGCCTGGGCCAGGTCCCGCAGGTTCCCCCGCAGCTTCTCAGCGATCTCGCCCATCGGCTGCCTCCTGGGAGGGATCGGGAAGAACGCTGAGCTGTTGGGCGGTGCTCCCAGTCGCGGGGCCCTGCTTATGGCGGGTCTGCGGTTGGTTGATCGGGGCCCGGCTGTTTGGCAGGTCGATGCCCTCCAGACGGCTCTCCTCCAGACCCCTGTCCTCCAGGGTGGCCCGCAGCGACTGCTGGCGGGCACTCAGTTGCTCGAAGTGGTCCTTACCCGTGCGCCAGCGGTTGAGGAAGTTGATCACTGCCTGCATCAGCCTGCCGATGTTGCCGCCGCCGTTGTAGTTACGCCGGCCCAGTTGGTACGCCCCGAAGGCGGTGTTCATCTCGTCGCCTGCGTCCTCTAGGTGCTCAACCACATCGGTGACGATCTCCAGCATCGCGTAGGCCTCCGCCTTAACGCTCGCCTGCCGCGCCGCCAGGGACCGCAGCCGCTGGCCCAGTTCCTGCAGCTGGCCGCCCTGCTTCTCGGCACGGCTGCGGTGGATGCCGCGGCTGATCATCAGGCTCTTGTAATTCCCCCGTAGCTCCAGATACAACGCATCCAACCGGTCTCGCTCCAGCGTCGTAGGGTCGCTGGGGTAGGCCGAAGTGGGTGGCAAGGCCGGGGCTGGCATCACATGACTGGCTTGGTTTGTCCATTCTTACCTGGGGTGGAGTTATGCAAGAATTGCATAATTCTCGAATTGCATCCCAGCCCATCGGGCGCAAGCGATGGTGGTCGTCGATCGTGCTTCTGCGGTCGCTCAAGCAGCTGCTTCGCTCAGCAATGGCCAGCTGCTGCCGCAGGCCAGTGTGCGCCGCTGATGAACTGGCGCTGCTGTTCATCCGCCTCTACCGCAGCCTCTCGGTTCGCGTTGGCAACGATCGCCACCGTGGCATCACGTGAGCGCTCATCTACCAGCAGCACCCTCCAGTCGCCGCAGAGGTCTTCGCTGCACAAGACGCTTGTGAGGCTTGTGGCGATGCTGGCCGCTTCGCTATAGGCGAGCACCATCACAACTAGCGAAGTAGTGACCACGGCTGCGCCTGATTCCGACGCCTGCTACGCCGCCAGTCTGGAAGCCCGCGCAAACACCGGCGCTAGGTCGGCGGCGGTAGCCAACAACAGCAGCGCCCAGGTGAGGGCCGTAACCGGATCCAAACCGCAACCCTCAGGCACTTTTTGCCCATATTGGTTCGGTGGGCTCGCAAATAGGTCAGCAAGCCATGGGGATCTATGGCCTAACCTGGGCATCTGAAAAAATCCTGAATAGACCCAATGCAAATCTGCCATCAACGATGGAACAAATCGGGACGCTAGTGTTGGGTGCGATCGGAATCATACTCCCGCAGGTTGGGTAGTATTTTATTAGCTTCCCAGCGGTGACAACAAAAAAGCGCGGAGATTATTGTCCGCGCTTGATTAGGTTGCTGGCCCTTGACCCTGCTCGTTGAAGCCTGTTCTATAGGCGCTGCTAAAGGGCGCTGGGCGTCAGGCCAAGCTGGTGAAGTCGCCGATCGTGAAGCGGCCATCGCCTCCAAGCACCTGGTCGAAGGCGGGAGCGCGAGCGGCCAACTGGTCGAAGGTTGCGGCGCCATTGAGCATGTCGTGGGCGGCCCCGATCAGACTTTGCTGGCCGTAGCTGTCATTGGAGATGGCCCAGAACATCATTCCCCCCAGTCCGGCCGCTTCCGCATAGGCAGCCTTGCCAGCAATTGTGGCTGTGGTCTCGATCGAGCTCCAGATTTGACTGGTTGGATTATAGGCAAAGGCAGCTTTATTGGAGTCATCCCAAACCAGGGAGTAGCTGTCATTAAGAATTCCTGTAATCAGATCTTTTTGGTCGTAGTTACCCTTCTCATAAGAGCCTGGTGCCAGACTGGCGCTGCCGGCCTGTTGATAGCCAACGTTACTGCCTGCGGCCACGCCACCCCAGGCGCGGGTGTAGGCCGGTGCCCCCAAGACAACCTTGTCTAGGGCTATTCCTGCATCTCGAAATTGATCGATTGCGGTCACAACATCATAGCCGCCGGCATCGCCAGTCATAGCTGCCTGGTGACCGGTTGTAGACTCCCATCCCCCGTGGAAGTCGTAGGCCATCACGTTGTAGAAGTCCACAAACTGATCGATTCCTTTGAGGTTGAGATTGGCTAATTTATCGGCGCCGCCGGCAGTGGCGATTGAGATCTCAACGTCACGGCCAGTTAGTGTATTGAGAGCTGTCAACTTCTGATCCAATAGCTCAAGGGTGAGCTTCAGGTTGTTGCCATCCTGATTGCTAACGGCGTTGGTCGCCAAGCCACCACCGCCAGGATACTCCCAATCGAAATCAACCGAATTGAAGAAGTCGTAGTACTCTAGATGATCGATAATCGATTCCGTAAAGATCTCCCGTCCTGCCGAATCATCCAGGCTCGTGCTGAAATTGCCTGACAATGTCCAGCCACCGATTGCGAAGCCGATGTTCAACTCCGGATTCAGCTCCTTCAGCTGCCGTAACTGGTTGAGGTTGCCGGCATAGAGTTTCTCCCAGGCGGCCTTGTTGTCACCAACCCAGGCTGAATCATCGCTATACAGATCGCCATCGGTGCGTAGGGTAAGGCTACGACCGCTGCCTGCGTTGAAGTGAGCATCAACTGCAGCGACTTTCGCCGCCGTGCTGCTGCCGCTGGGGGTGAAGTTGCCCTGCCACTGATCGATCCAACTGAACTGGCTGCTGTGATCCACGAGATAAGCCTGGCGCTGGTCGCTGAGGCCATCCCAATCGGCTTTACTGAAGGTGCGCTGTAAGCCACCCTGGGAATCCTCCCAGCTATCCGGCTTGGCGATCACCAGCCAGGAGCCGTCGGTGTTGGCACTGACATTGAAGTCACCGCCAGTCAGATAGCCCTGGCGTCGCTCCTCGCCGATCGCCTGCCACTCCGTTATGTCGAATCGACGACTGACAAGTTGATCCGCCTGGGTGAAGGTTTTTTCGTAGGCCGCCCAGGGGTCGTGGATGCCCAGACCGCCAGCCACGTTGCTGTTCAGGCCTTTGTATCCCGCCTGCACCCAGTCACCTGGCAGCACGTTCAATTCGGGCGCCATGTAAGGGCGATCAGCCGGGGTTGGAGTGATGCCGAAAAAGCTGTAATTGAGATTGGTGAGTTGGTCTGCTTTGACGTCGGCTACGTTGAAATCACGGCCGTAAATGCCCCACTCTTCGAAGTAGCCGACGACGCGCTTTGTGGTGTTGCCGCTGCCCCCGCTCACGGGGTTGCTAAGCGTTGGGTTTGTGTCGACGCTAAAGGAGAAGCTGGCCGATGGGCTGCCCAGATTGCCGGCGGCATCGGCCACGCTGGCGCTGATTGTGTAAGAGCCGTTGTTGGCCAGGGCGGTTGGGGTGAACGACCAGGTCTTGGTCGTGTTGTTGACACTGGCGTTACCCAGCAGGGTTGAGCCGTTGAAGATGCGCAGGGTTTCGCCCGTGTTCAGGGCAACAGAGATTGTGCCCGTAAAGGTGGGAGTGCTGTCGTCGGTGATGGCAGCAACAGCCAGGTTGCCTTGCACGACGCCCACGTTGTCCGCCACGGCTGTAATAGTGGCGGTTGCGAGTGGTGCAATTGTACCACTCTCGTTTGCACCCGTGCCCGTGCCGGAACCCGTGCCACCAGTGCCAGCAGTGCCAGCAGTGCCAGCAGTGCCAGCAGGATCCGTGCTGTTACCAAGTCCGGTGTCTGTTCCACCGGTACCCGTACCTGTTCCGGACCCGGACCCGGACCCGGACCCAATGGTGCCTTGATCTGTGCTGCCAGCATCGGTGCTGGAGGCAGTGGCGAACCCGAAGAGATCGTTAACCGTTTGGCCGCTGAGATTGGCGCTGGCTTGGAAGTAGGAGCTCAGGCTGGCGCCGGTTGCCAGGGGCTGGGCGGCGGCCCATCCGGGGGCGGAGAGGGTTACCCGATAGCTCCCATCCGCCAGCGCTTGTTGTTGCACGCTGAAATCACTGATGCTGCGCAGGGCGTGGCGGCTGGTGAAGCTCACACTCCAGCCGGCTGCCACCGTGCCACTGCCGCCGTTCAAAACCGTGATCGTGCCTTCGTAGGCACCGTCCCAGCTGCTGCCGATCTTGATCTGAACGGCCAAATCCCCACCAGCGGCAGTGGCTGGGCCGCCCTGGCTGCCCCCAGTCGTCGAATCCGATGGGGTGCCCGTCACTGAGCCCGTACCAGCGCTGCTGGTGCCAGCACTGCTAGTGCCCGTACTGCCACTGCTGGCGGCGCCCCCGCTCACCAGCACGGTCTCCGCCAGCGTCACGTCCTGATCGCTGTCGCTGGTAACGGTGAACCCCAGATTCAGGCTGGCACCGGCACTCAGCGGCGCCGTTCCTGCCGCCGCTTGCACCGTGATCGTATAGGTACCGTCGTTGTTAGCAACGGCGCTTTGGTCGGCGTTATAGAAGTCAAAATCCTTGTATTTGGAGACGAATTGAAAAGACCAACCCTGGATCGCTTGCGAGCCACTGTTGGTGATCGAAAAACTGCCGCTTAACCCACCCCAGAAGCTGCTCGTTGATGAAACTGATGCCATCAAGAGTTGATCAAGCCAGAAGTTCTGAACAGTCATAGTTGTAAATGGGAGAAGAGTGCAGGGAAGCGAATGCCCTGAACCGGTCTGTAAAAATCCTCCCGTAATGCCCCAGATCAGGGAACACTGCAGATGCAGTGTTTTGCCAGCTCACTTGGCGACAGCTCTTGAGTGGGCCGCAGGCTGGGCAAAACCTTCAGCTCAACAGCCCTAGCCGCAGCCCAATCACCGCCGCCGCCGTGCGGTCGTTCACCGCAAGCTTCCGTAAAATGCGTTGGACGTGGTCACGGGCCGTGACCTCGGCCACCACGAGCCGTTCGGCGATCTGACGGTTGGTGAGTCCTGCAGCCACGAGCGCCAACACCTCCAGCTCCCGATGGGTGAGTGCCCCTGCTGCGGCAACGGCCGCTTCAATGGACTGGCGGCAGGCCGGATCCACAAACCGCTTGCCCAGTGCCATCTGCTCCAGGGCGCGCTCCAGAATCCCGCGCCCGATGTTCTCTTCCCAGATCAGATTCACCTCCGGGCGGGCCAGCAGGCTGGCGAGCGGCAAGGCAGGGGCGTCCACCACCTGCACCACAAGCAGATGGGGAGGAGCGGTTTGGCTCAATAGCGTTTCGATTAACTGCACACAGGAGCCGTCGCGCAAGTGGCTAGTGGTGACCAGCAGCACCTCATCGGCGGCAGGGGGAAGGAGCGCCAAGGCCTCGGCCGCTGTGGCGCAAATCCCCAGCAGCACGGGGATGGTGTTATCAGCACGCTTGTTCAAATTGCTGTTCAGGATCGCCGCATAGGCTGGTGAGGGGTTGCAAACCAACAGCTGGTAGCTGCTTACCAGTTCCCGCACCCGTTGTTCCCTCGATTCCTGGTCGGCCAGGGTCTCTGGTACGGCATGGGGCTGGGCAACAGACGCTGATTCCATTGGTAGGGCTACTGCCTGACGCAGGGTTTCCTGAACAGCCTGACAGTCTTGGTCAATACAATCGATAACCCCGGCAGAGCGTCTGCCCAGTGGCCTTCTTGCCATGGGTGGTGATCCCCACCTGCCAACGACCACTAGAACGGCCGGCCACCGCCTTAAATCAAGTAATACTGCGGCCAGATTTCGCAAACCCAGCCGCCCCTGGTATTGGTGCACGGCCTTTTGGATACCCCCGAGGTGTTCCAAAAGCTGCGGCACGAAATCGGCGATCGCCGGCTGGATCTGCTGATCCCCCATTTGTCCTTGCGGCTTGGCAGGACCCCGATTGAGGAGGCCGCCGCCGAACTGGCCGCCCACATTGACGCGGCCTACCCAGGCCAGGCACCTCTCGATCTACTGGGGTTTTCGATTGGTGGAGTGATTGCCCGCACCTGGATCCAGCGGCTCGGCGGGCACCGGCGCACCCGGCGCTTCATCAGCCTGGGGAGCCCCCAGCAGGGGACCATCACCGCCCAGCCCTGGCCGGGGCAGATCTTCAAAGGGCTCGCAGACCTCAAATGGGACAGTGCCCTGCTGCGGGAGCTCAACAGCAACAGCGAGCTTTTGCAGTCGGTCGATTGCCACAGCTTTTACTCGGCCCTGGATCTGGCGGTGCTGCCCGGTTGGCGTGCCGTGCTGCCGATCGGGCCCCAGACGGAGCTGCCGGTTGCCACCCATCCCCAGCTGCTGCGCGATGCCTCCGCCATCAAGCCCCTGGCCGCCGAACTGCTGCGCCCCTGAAGCCCCTCTGGCCTCGGGTCCAAAAAAGCACCCTTGGCCTCAACGGCCCAGAAACGTGGCCTCAAGCAGCAACTCGCAGGCCAGTCCCGGATCTTCGCAGTGGCGCGCCACCACCAGCCGGTGGATGCCCGCTTCGATCTGGAAGCCATCTTGATCCACGTCGAAAAAAGCGAGACGACGCAGGGGAATCGTCAACGTAATGCGTTGGGAAGAACCGGAGGCCAGGGGTACCCGGGCGAAGGCCACCAAACTGCGGGCTGGCCGCTGCACCGCCTGGCCCGGGGGCTCCAGATAGATCTGCAGCACCTCCGCCGCCGCCATGGCGCCACTGTTGGCAACGCTAACGGCCAGGGAGATGGCCGGCTCACCGTCATCTGAACTGGGCGTCAGGGTCGCGCTCGGCTCCCTGGTCTCGAACTGGCCATAGGACAACCCGTAGCCAAACGGAAACGCCGCCGCCTGGCCATCGCGCCCCAACCGGCGGTAGCCGTGCCAGAGGTCGTAGATGATGCGTCGGGCCCGGGGTTCAAAGGGCGGCAACTGGTCGGCAGAGCTGGGCAGGGAAAAGGGCAGGCGGCCGCTGGGGGATACCCGGCCCAACAGCACATCGGCCAGGGCGTGGCCCCCTTCCTGGCCTGGATACCAAAGCAACAGCAAGCCCGGCACCGCGTCATGCCACTCCCGGGTCAGCATTCCGCCGCCGCCCATCAGCACCACCACGGTGCGGGGATTGGCGGCGGCCACTTGGCGAATCAAGGCCACCTGGTCGGCGGGCAGGCGCAGATCGGTGCGATCGCCGGCGGCAAAATCGCCCCCCTGGCGCGCCGAGGCCTGGCTGGTGATGCGGGCGACCAGCTGGGCCACCGGTTTCCAGAGCG
>JBILDB010000105.1:0-7555 GCA_044352805.1 Cyanobium sp. | reverse complement strand
CGCGGTGCAAAGGACATCCTGGGCTTCATTGAGGATGTATGGACGCAAATAGGGTGAAAGGGATTCGGCTGTGACCAGTTCCACCCGATGGCCTAACTTCTCTTCCAACAGCTCGGCCAACGCGAGGAGATGATCGAAGGTCTTCTGGCCGGGGGCAAACTCGACTAGCACATCCACGTCGCTATCCCCACGCGCTTCGTTCCGCTGCACGGAGCCAAAAAGCGCCAAGCGCTGCACACCCAACCGTAGAATTTCCGTGCGAGCAGCGGTGACTTGGGCTTCGACGTCGGTGCGGGTCAGGATTTGGGCCTTCATGGCTTCAATCTACGTGCCTGTCCCGCGGCGGGCAAGTCCCGTCGAAGCGCCTTCTCCTCCCTCACAATCCATGCGCGGGGAAATACCACCATTTGATCCCAGCATGAATCTCCGTAACTCCAGCAACACTTGCAGCATCCGCTCACTTCCTGGCATCGTTACCCTTGTGGTCTCGACAGTGTTGGCCGCTCCGCCGTTGCAGGCCCAACCAGCCACGAGCGCTACTCCCAGGCTGGTGCGTTCGATTCCACCCGAATCTGAGCCCAACCCAACTCTTGAGGCAGCATTACGGGAGGCACTTTTCCCTGTACAGATCAATGACGATCAGGGCCATGGACCCGATCCCGGCAGTGCTGAGGCCAATTCGGCGAGGCGCTGGAAGATCAAAGTTGAATGCGAGCGCATACCTGCCCATCGCTACACATGGAGTCGGGTGGATCTCAATGGCGACGGCAGAACCGAGCTGATAGCCCAGGTGGTGGGGCCCATGTTCTGCGGCACCGGCGGTTGTCCGCTGCTGATTTTTCGTGAACCCAGCCCCGGCAGGCTGCAGTTAGTGACGCAAATGAGCCTGTTCAAAGATCCCCTGATCGTGACGGAGCGGCGCCACCATGGCTGGAAGGACTTGATCACTCGCGTGCGGCTGGATGCGGGCAATAGTTACTACGCTGAGCTGCCCTACGACGGCCGCACCTATCCAGCCAATCCCAGCGTGGCCCCTGCAATGCCTTTGCGCCGTCCCGAATCTGGTACTGCATATTTGCAGTGGAATAGCAAGGAACCTCGAGCTCACATCCTTGCCTGTGATGCAACCTACTAAGCAACACTTTTGTTGTCAAGTCCTTGCAAAAAAAGAACCACTTTTGAGTGGTTTGATATTTGGGAATTAACCGGATATACCAGTCTTTGAGCATCCTTTGGTAGCTTCTGTGAGGGAGTGCAATGTCTGAATTTGGCCGGGGACTAGATCAAAGCTCAGGTCACCTGCGGAACTCGGCACAATCATCTGCATCGTTATACCATCGCTAGGGATCGGATTGAGGCAGCCCGCATTGTATTGGGAGGAATCCACTGGGAGCTTGCCACCTGCGGTGGGCAGCAGTTCCTTGCTGAGGTTTTCGAGGCTCCAAGTCTGTTGATTGCCATCTCTCAACACCAAGGGTTGGCTGTGATCCAATTTCAGCCCGGCAGATTCCGCATTCAGTCGCAGTCGCAGACCAGAAGGGGAGTTGATATCGGAGCGCTCAAAGAGCACTGCACCCAGCCGGTGGCCCGAGCCGTCATCCAGATTCCAGTTGCCGCTTGTGTCGGCGGCCAAGGCTGCCGCTGGCGTGAACAGAGGCGCCAGAACAAGCAGCCCAACCGCAACCATCAAGGCACTGCCCACGCTGACAAAATGACGAAGTCGACGCAGGAATTGTCCAGCCAGCGATGCAGTAAATTTTTTCATGATCTTGACATGCTTTTTGTTTACTTTTCAAACCTAAACGGATTTACGAACAAGGCCATGGCGGCAACCCTGCCCCTGCTCAACCACTCGCCGCCGTTATCTTGGTAGCCCAGGATTTCTTATTCCATACCTGGCATTTTTACGGCTCGGCTTAAAACTTGACGGCGTTTACTCAGCGATTGAGTATCTTTACAGAGGCGGTAAGCCGCCCCACAGGTGTACGACGCAATGCTGGCTACAAACCATCGCCACTCGTTGCGCCGCCCTTCAACGGAGCTGTAGGCCCTGGAACAGCGCCTCGATCGGGCTGAATCGCCGCCGGCGCCAGCCACTCCGCCAGCTTGGTGTAACGCCTGCGGCCCAGGTGATTTTTGATCGCCATGGCCAGGGCCTTTTTCTGGCCCACCAGCACCACCAACTGCTTGCCGCGGGTGAGGCCGGTGTAGACGAGATTGCGCTGCAGCATGGCGTAGTGCTGGGTGAGCAGCGGAATCACCACGGCGGGATATTCACTGCCCTGGCTCTTGTGGATCGTGCAGGCATAGGCCGGCACCAGGTGATCGAGCTCGCCCCAGCCGTAGATCACGGCCCGGCTGCCAGCGATGCCGGCCTCGCTGCTGGGGGCCTCGCTGCTGGGGAACAGCACGCTCAGTTCGCTGTTGTCGGCATCGATGGCGTCGATTGTGCCGACATCACCGTTAAACACCTCCTTCTCGTAGTCATTGGCGATCTGCATCACCTTGTCGCCTGGTGCAAACCGCCAGCCGAAACGCTCCACCTGCTCGACTGGATCAGGGTTTAGCAGCTTCTGCAGTTCGATGTTGAGCGAGCGCGAACCACAACCGCCGCGGGCCATCGGGCAGAGCACCTGCACCTGGCCGATCGGATCGAAGCCAAAGCGGGCCGGGATGCGCTCGCCCACCACCTTGAGGATTAATGCCACCGCCTGCTCTGGTGTTTCGGCCGGCAGGAAATAGAAGTCGCTGCTGGCGCCATCAGCGGGAGGGCGCAGATCGGGGATGGTGCCGGCGTTGATGGCGTGGGCGGTGGTGATGATGCGGCTGGAGGCCGCTTGGCGAAACACCTCCGTCAGCCGTGCCACCGGGATGGAGTTGCTGGTGATCACGTCCGCCAGCACCTGGCCGGGGCCCACCGAGGGCAGCTGGTCGACATCGCCCACCAGCAACAGGGCCGCCTCGGGCGGTATGGCTGCCAGCAGGGAGGCCATCAGCGGCACATCCACCATTGAGGTCTCATCCACCACCAGCAGGTCGCACTCCAGCGGCAGCTCGGCGCTGCGGCGGAAGCCGTAGGCGGCGGGATCGAACTCCAGCAGCCGGTGGATGGTTTTCGCCTCCAGGCCGGTGGCCTCGGCCATGCGTTTGGCGGCACGCCCAGTGGGGGCGCAGAGCTGGATGCGCAGCTTCTTGGCCGCCAGGATGCGCAGGATGGCATTGATCAAGGTGGTCTTGCCGACGCCGGGCCCACCGGTGATCACCAGCAGCTTGCTGGCCAGGGCCTGCTGCACTGCCGCCTTTTGGCTGGCGGCCAGCTCCAGGCCGAGGCGCTGCTCCACCCAGGTGATGGCCTTGGCGGCCTCGATTTGGCCCCAGGGTGGTGCTCCCTGTGCCAGCTCCTGCAGGTCATCGGCAATGCGCCGCTCATCGCGGTGCAGATGGGCCAGGAAGATCGCGGCCTCGCCCGCCAAAGCGTCGGCCACCACCGAGGCCTCGCTGAGTTCCAGATCGAGGGCGGCCTGGATCACGGCGGGTTCAAGCGGAACCCGCTTGGCAGGGGTTTCGCGCTGGGGTGGTGGCTTTGCTAACTGCCCGCCTTGCTCTTTGTTCTGATCAATATCTTGCGTTGGCTTCGGATCGGCCGGTAGCGGGGGAGCTGGGCGTTCAACCGCCAGCAGTTCCCCGGCCAGCTTGAGCAGTTCGGCTGTCGGCAGGCCGCAGTGGCCCTCACCACTGGCCTCCAGCAGGGCGTAACTGATACCGGCCCTGAGGCGAATCATCGCCGTGGCTTCAATGCCCAGCCGGGCGGCGATCGCATCGGCGGTTCGAAAGCCGATGCCGCGGATATCGCGGGCCAGGCGGTAGGGGTTCTCGGCCATCACCTGCACGGCGTCGTTGCCGTAGGTCTTGAAGATCCGCACCGCCCGCGCCGTGCCGACGCCATGGCTATGCAAAAACACCATGATTTCGCGCACCACCTTCTGATCCGCCCAGGCGGTGGCGATGCGGCCGGCCCGCACCCGGCCAATTCCCGGCACCTCCCGCAGGCGCTCGGGCGCCTGCTCGATCACCTCAAATACCTCCGCCCCGAAGGTCGCCACCAGCTTGCTGGCATAGATCGGGCCGATGCCGCGGATCATCCCCGAGCCCAGGTACTTCTCAATTCCTTCGGAGGTGGTGGGGGGCGAGGAGCGCAGGAAGGCGGCCTTGAACTGTTGGCCGTGTTCGCGGCTGTTCATCCAGGTGCCACTGACCGTGACCCATTCGCCGGCGCTGATCTCGGCGGCATGGCCCACCACGGTCACCAGCTCGCGGTGGCCGCGGGCCTTGATGCGCAGCACGCAGAAGCCGCTCTCGGCGTTATGGAAAGTGACCCGCTCGATTGAGCCGGCCAGCACTTCGGTGGGCTGGGCGGCCGGCTGCTCGTTCATGCCTACAGGCGGCGCCATGGGGGCATTGTCAGCCTTGCTCCCCTACCGTCAGCCAGATCAGGGCCGCCTGGGTGCGGTTGCTGACCTGCAGCTTTTGCAACAGCACGTGCACGTGGCTGCGCACCGTGCCTTCACCGATCCCAAGCTGCTCGGCGATGCAGCGATTGTTATCGCCAGCCGCCAGGCAGGCCAGCACCTCCCGTTCGCGTTGGGTGAGGTCGTTGAGACGCTCGTCTTGGTTCAACGCTGCGACGGCTTGATGGGATCCTGATCGTTGCAGCGCCGCCGTGGCCTTCTGATCCCACCAACTGGCCCAGACCACCTGGGCCTTCTCCACCTTGCGGCCCAGGAATTCGGGCGTGCGGCCCACCATCAGACCGGTGAGAAACACCGCCAGCAGTACGTACACCAGCAGGTAGGCGATACCGGTGCCCTGGCCGCCGACCACCACCTGCAGAAACAGGTTGAACAGAGCGGTGAGGATCGTCAGCGGCATCGCTGCATCGATCGCGCCGTTCACCGCCCCGGTCATGGTGCCGGTGGTCACCACCGACCAGAGGCCGGTGAGCCCGGCCCCGAAGCGCAGCTCCTTGCCCTGCAGGTTGCCGCCGCTCAACCAGCGTTCGAGCATGGGGTTGCCGGCCTGCAGCGCCAGCAACAGCGAAGCCGGAATCAATACCCGGGTGAGTGCGCGCAGCAGGTCGAGATGGAAATTGCCGATCGGCCGGCCACTGAAGCCGCGAATCACGGCAAAACCAACGGCCAGGCCGGTGGCGGCTGACACGAACATCAAGAACTGCATGGCCCCCAATTGGGCCAGGTTGCCCAGGCTTTGCTCGGGAACCAGGTGCTGCTGGTCGGTGTTGGTCAGAAAGGAGATCGTGGTGTGGAGCGCCAGATCCCAGCGCAGGCCCCCAAAACCCAGGGGGTTCAACCAGGCCGGTTGCAGCAGTAGCAGCAGCAACGCCACGGCCCCGAACAGGGCATTGCTGATCAGTAAGGGCAGCAGATAGCCCATGGCGGAATCGGCGCTGCGGCCGCTGTCACCGACCCAGCGCAGCAGGCCGGCTTCGATCGGCTTGAGCCAGCGGTCCCAGGCCGGCTGGGGCCGCCCGTCGAACACTTCAAACAAATGACGCCCCAGGGAGGGAGCCGTGAGCGCAACGGCCGCCAGGGTGATGGCGGCCAGCAGCCAAAGAAGCATGCAGGCTAGGGCGTTAATTCAGACAAAACCATTCTCCGGCGGCAGCAGCTGGTTGCGCAACTGCAAAAAAGCAGAGATGGCAGGGGAACGCACGCGGTGGCCGCGGGCCTTGAACCGGGGACGCAGAAGCCGCTCGTGGCGCTGTGGCAGACGACGGGCACGGTCGAGCTGCCCAGCAGCTTGGTGGGCTGGCAGGCGCTGCTGGCGTGGCAGGGCGGAGGTGCATCTGATAAGTGCCTGTTTGCAGAGTGTCAGCGAGATGACATCTGAACTTCAATTAGATGACTACCAAAAGTTGCCGCTTCAATCATGCTTAACCAGTTCATTAAAAGTGTGTCATGGCCAACGGGACAAGAAATGTCTTCGCCTTGCTTGTTGGAATCGACACCTACCAAAGCCCAAAGGTTAACAATTTAGCAGGTTGTGTCAATGATGTCGATGCATTCGACGAGTACTTGAAGAACCGACTAGACAGCGATACCCATACGCTTCAGCTCAAGAGGCTGACCACCAAGGACGGAGACGAAAAACCAAGCAGGGAGGCCATTATCAATGGAATTCGAGATCATTTATGCCAAGCAAATGAAAATGATGTCGCCCTATTTTATTTCAGCGGGCATGGTTCCCAAGAGAATGCACCCCAGGAATTCTGGCCGTTTGAGCCGGATAAACAGATGGAGACCCTGGTGTGCTGGGACAGCCGCAGCAGCGAAGGGCGCTGGGACCTGGCAGACAAGGAATTGGGCTATTTAATTAGCCAAGTGGCCAAGAAGAATCCACACATTTTATGTATCCTTGATAGTTGTCATTCCGGCTCCGGTACCAGAGATGTTGTACCGGAATCAGGCGTCAGGCACGCCCCTGCTGATCAGAGAACCAGAACCATCGCTGATTTTTTGTTCAGTTTAGAGGACTTAAACAGCAACTCACCGGGCGCGATGGAGAGTGCATCCGGCGATGAGATCAGAGGCTGGAATCTACCCGCTGGGAGGCATGTGCTGCTGGCGGGCTGCAGAAGCAGCGAGGTTGCACGGGAATGTGCGCATGAAGGCAAACAGCGGGGTATCTTTTCACAGTATTTACTCAGAACACTACAAAATACGAACAGCACACTGACCTATCGCGAGTTGTACAAGCAAACCAGTAGCCTTGTGCGTGCTGATATTAAGGATCAAACACCACAACTAGAAGCTAAAGGCGAAGACATGGAGCTGCCCTTTCTAGGAGCAGGCGGAGTCATCGCTAAGCGTGAGCCGACGGTCACCCTGAGCTGGCAAAACGAGAAGTGGCTGATTGACAAAGGGGCCGTGCATGGGATTCCAGTGGGAACCGAACTGGCTTTATATCCGCTTGGGAGTTCCGTTGATGCGATGAGGAAGGTGGCGAACGCCATTGGCAGGGCAACAGTGGTCGAAGTTCTAGCCCATCAGAGCGTTGTGAAAGTTTCAGTAACAGATACAAACCATGAATTAAAGCATGAGACAACCTATAACGGAGTACTTGTCAATCTTCCCCTGCCAAAGCTAGGGGTTTGCCTTGAAGGCGACCAGGCCGCTCTAGATGCTGTTCGGGAAGCGTTGAAAACCTCACTGTATGTAGAGGAAGTTACGTCTGCGGCTAAGTATCGCTTGCTTGCAACAGGAGAACAGTATGTAATCACCAAACCTGCCGATCCGCGTCCCCTTGTTCAGCAACTCAAGGGTTTCAGTCCTGACAATGGCCGCAGAGCCGTCCAGCATCTAGAAGCCATGGCGCGCTGGGAAACAGCGGGGCAGTTGGCAAGCAGCCCAGGCGGTGACTTTCAGGAAAGGTGTCACTCCTTGGCTGCCTTTCAGGCGGCTTGGATAAATGGTAGCGCCTGATTGGATTGGTGGCCTTCTGGTGGCTTGTTGATCCACACCACTACTGGCTGGCGCCA
>JBILDB010000104.1:0-7608 GCA_044352805.1 Cyanobium sp. | reverse complement strand
CGAATGGAAACGTTGATCCCTCTCCAGCAGGGGGTCGGGGGGCTGGGGTCGGGGGGCGGCGAGCAGGGGGGGGCCCAGGGACGGGCTGGCCGTGGGGCCAGGAGCGATCTGGGCCAAAGGGGCCGGCGGAACCAGAAACACGGAAGAAAGGTGACGCCGCTAACGGTCTTCCGTATCGGGTCAAACCTTTTCTGTCGGTATCAACCGTTACTGTTTAGAAGTCGTTGACCGTAGGCGGTGTTCGGGCTTTAGCCCTGGCCCTGTCCTCGGCGGAAGTAGGGGGGAGAGGCTTTTTGGCCCTATCCCGAAGCAACGCGATCCCCTCCTGCGGCCCTGCCGTCAGGCTCTCCTTTGAGGTCCTTCCATGTCCATCACCACAGCCCGCCAACTGGCCCGTCAGGCCGAACAAATCCGTCGCCTTGAGCGGGAACAGGCGTTCCGGGTCCAATCCCTGCGCCGCCGCCAGCTGATCGACTGAACCTGCGCCAACTTGCTTCGGCAGGTTGGCCTGGGTCCAGGATCCCTTAGAATCACCGGCGAGATGGGCGGTGACACCGCAAATTCCGTCTCGCCTTCCCTTTTACCGTTTCCGAGAGGATCCCCCATGGCGCTCGTTCCGCTCCGGCTGCTGTTAGACCACGCCGCTGAGAACGGCTACGGCATCCCGGCCTTCAACGTGAACAACCTGGAGCAAGTCCAGTCGATCATGGAGGCCGCCCATGAAACCGATAGCCCTGTGATCCTGCAGGCTTCCCGGGGAGCTCGTCAATACGCCGGTGAGAATTTTCTGCGCCACCTGATTCTGGCTGCCGTCGAAACGTATCCCAATATTCCGGTGGTGATGCACCAGGATCATGGCAATAGTCCTGCCACTTGTTATGGCGCCGCCGCCAACGGTTTCACCTCAGTGATGATGGACGGCTCCCTGGAAGCCGACGCCAAGACCCCCGCCAGCTACGACTACAACGTCGCTGTCACCAAGGAAGTGGTCGACGTGGCCCATGCCATCGGCGTCAGCGTTGAAGGGGAGTTGGGCTGCCTGGGTTCGCTCGAAACCGGTAAGGGCGAAGCCGAAGATGGCCATGGCTTCGAAGGCGCCCTCGACCACAGCCAGCTGCTGACCGACCCAGCCGAAGCCGCCGACTTCGTAGCCAAGACCAAGGTGGATGCCCTGGCCATCGCCATCGGCACCAGCCACGGCGCCTACAAATTCACCCGCAAGCCCACCGGCGAAGTGCTGGCGATCAGCCGCATCGCTGAGATTCACAAAGCCATCCCCAACACCCACCTGGTGATGCATGGTTCCAGCTCCGTTCCCCAGGAATGGCTGGATATGATCAACAAATTTGGCGGTGCTATCCCCGAAACCTACGGCGTGCCCGTCGAAGAAATTCAAGAAGGTATCCGCAACGGCGTGCGCAAGGTCAACATCGATACCGACAATCGCCTTGCCTTCACTGCTGCGGTCCGCGAAGCGGCCTTCAAGGATCCCGCCAACTTCGACCCTCGCCACTTCAACAAGCCTGCCCGGGCGTATATGAAGCAGGTGTGCCTCGACCGTTATCAACAGTTCTGGGCAGCCGGCAACGCCAGCAAGATCAAGCAACGCGACATCAACTACTACGCCACCCTTTATGCCAAGGGCGAGCTTGACCCCAAGACCGCAGTGGCCGCCTGATTCGGCTGCTCACAGCTTTTTACCATCCAAAAATCAATTAACCACAAATCGGGGCCTGAGGCCCCTTTTTTTGTGCCCAGGCTGCGGGTCGCCCTTCAAGCGGCAAGCCAGCAACCTGGAAGTCCCTCGGTTCAGGGGTTCGTGCCAGCCGCCAGGCCCTCGGGCCTCACTACCGCCGGCACGGGCACCGCCGCAGACCCAGAAACCAGCCGCCGGATCGCATCCCCCAGGTCCTGCTCCATCAGGAAACGACGCCCGTCGGTGACGACAACGCGCACAAGGGTAGGCAGATCGTTGCTCTTGGATTGCAGATAGACCGGCTCGACATATAACAAACCATTGCCCATGGGTAGCACCAACATGTTGCCCCTAAACAATCTTGACCCCAGGCGATTCCAGAGTCCGAATTGCAGACTGATGGTGGGGTCCTGGTCGGTGAGGGCTGAAACCTGTTGGGGGCCCAGTAGGAGCCGTTGTTGGGGAAAACGCACCAGGACCAGCTCCCCATAGTTGGGAGTGTCATTGCGGGCTGCCAGCCAGCCCACCAGATTGGTGCGCTTCAGGGGTGTGAAGGGCAGCAGCAAAACGAATTCGCTTTGGCGCTCGCCGGGGAGTTGGAGGGTGACGTGATACGGACGAACTTCCGCATTGGTGGTGCCATAGACCTCCTGGGGGACGGCCCAGACGTCATCACCGTTGTAGAACGTGCGCACATCGGTGACGTGATATCGCAGCAGGCGCTCCGACTGAATCGAGAATTGCCGCTGCGGCACCCGGATGTGGCGCAGGAGTTCCGGGGGCATGGCCGACAGGGGCGCAAACAGCTCGGGAAAGGCCTTACGCCAGGTGCGCAGCACCGGGTCTTCTGCATCACTCACATACAACCAAAGCCGGCCGTCATGGGCATCAACCACCGCCTTGACCGGATTGCGGAAATAGCGCAAACCCTTGGGGTTGGGGTCGCTGTAGGGATAGGAGCGGCTGCTGGTGAAGCCATCGAGGAGCCAGTACTGATGTTGTTCGGGCCGGTAGCCCGCCTGGGGCGCCACGCGGGCCGTCACCAGGTAGGGCTCGCTATCGAAATCCAGAAATGGGGCCAGGGCTTCCAGCCGTTGTTTCACCTGCCGGCGCAGCAGCAACAGCGAATTGGGTTGCAGGGAGCCCGTGAGCAGCACCCGCGCCTCCTGCAGATAGAGGGCGGCCGCCAGGCGGTGCCAACTGTTCGCCAAGGAGATGCCCTTGGTGCCGGAAAAATGGTTGTAAACGTTGAGTTCGCCATCGGGGTAGTCGAATTCCTGCACCTTCGTCGGGGCGATGGCGTAAGGGGACGGCCCAGAGGAGTAGTAGAGCTGGGGACGGCCTACCGGCAGCGCCGCCCGGGCTGCGGCATCGCTGATGCCCAGCTGCGGCAGGCCCTGAACCCTGCGACTGCGGCCGAGATCCTTGACGAAGAAAAGCGGCAGGCCATCGCTGCCGAAGGCATTTACAGGCGAGACCGTGAATCCGTGGCCATGGGTGAACACCAGGTGGCGATTCAGCCAGGTGCGGGAACCTGCCGGCAAGGCGCCGCTATCCATTTCGCGGGCAGCGATCAGCACCTGGGTCGCCTCCCCCTGGCCCTGGCCGGAAGCGCGCAGGGGGTACCGATCGACAGCGGCGGAAGGGAAGGTGTAGTTGAGCCGCAATTGCTGCAGTTGGCGATTGGCGGCCAACAGCGGCGTGCTGTCCCAGAGGCGGATGTTGGCCAGGGTGCCAGGTGCCGAGGCCAGGTCGGCGGCGGTGAGGCTCTGGCGCGGCTGCAGGGTCAGGGAACGGACGTTCTCTAGCCCGAAAGCCCGACGGGTGGCCCGGATGGTGCGTTTGAGATAGGGCGTCTCCACCGCCAGCTCCCGGGGCTGAACCCAAAACCGTTGCACCAGGGGCGCCACCAACCATTCGGCCACTGGCACCATCAAGAGAGTCGCCGCCAGCGGGATCAGGGCGCCCCGTCGCAGCCAGTCCTTGGGTAAGGGCACCAATAACCCCACCGCCGTCAGCAGCAGCAGCAGGGTCAGCAGCAACCGCAACGGCAGCCGCACGTAGAGGTCCACATGGCCGGCGCCAGCGGCAATGCCACTGCCTTGAACCATCAGGTCGAAGGGGGCCAGACCCGTGGCGCAGGCCGCCAGGACTGCCAGGAGGGCCAGCTGGGGCCGCAGCACCTTCTGCTGGTCACGGCTCAAGCCGACATAACGCAGATCACTCAAGCTGGAGCCCTCCCCCAGGCTCAGCCAGAGTCCTCCCACCAGCCCAACGGCGACCTGGGCGATGGCCACGCTCAACAACAGATGCAGGGCCGGTAGCTGCAGCACCGTGAAGGCCAGATCCAGGCCCGTCAACGGGTCCCTTTCCCCGAACGGTTCGGCCAGCAGGGCCGGTAACCAGAGACTCCAGCCCCGGGCGATCGCCGTGGCGGAAGCAGCCAGGGCCGCGGCTAGGGCCAGCCGCAGGCTGTTGAGGGGCCAGATCAACAGGGGGCCGACCAGGGCCAGGGCCCCACCTACAACCAATAGGGGGGACCAGGTGGAGGTGCCCGCCAACCCCGTCATCACCTCATCACGAAAGGGGGAGGTGATTAAGCCTTTGGCTTGGATGAGTAGGTAGGACAGGCCAAGGGCCAGGGCCAACAACAGACCCGTGAGGCAGGCCACGAGGCTGGGGCTTCCCAATCGCAGGATGGGATCGTTGGGAAGCTGTTTCTGGGCGACGGCCTGGCGTAGGCGCCAGCAGCGTTGCAGTTGTTGAAGTTGCAGCCACAGCCCCACACCAAAGACCAGACCGAATGCCAGCAGCTGCAGCAGCCAGCGCCGCAGCACCACAGCTTGGAGTCCGAACTGGGCAAACCATTGCCATTCAATGGCCAGTCGTGCCAGGCCGAACAGCAGCAGCATTGCCAGCGCTGCTCCAGCCAGCAGGGCAACGGGGATCAAGCGTGGCGACCAGGGCCGTTCGGAAAGCACGCGGGCAAAAAGCAACGCTCCAGGTCAGCGAGGCTAGGAACGGACCCCGAAGATGGCCCGGGGAAAGGCCAATTCAATTACCCGACCTGGAAGATCGGGTTTTAACGAGGTATCTCGCCAGCGCTGTTAACCTAAATACATCGTCTGGCCGTGCGCCGTGACCGCCACCCTCTCTCGCTCCACCTTGATCGGTCTGCGCTGCAAGGAATGCGGCCACGCCTATGGCGCCGAAGCGCGTCACGTTTGCGAAGACGTTTGTTTTGGCCCCCTGGAGGTCGTTTACGACTACGACGCGATCCGTAGCCGCGTCAGCCGGGCCACCATCGAAGCCGGGCCCGTTTCCATTTGGCGATATCGCGACTTTCTGCCGATTGAGGGAGATCCGATTGATGTTGGCACCGGGTTCACCCCCCTGCTGAAGGCCAATCGTCTGGCCCAGCGCCTGGGCCTTAAACAGCTTTATATCAAGAATGACGGCGTTAACATGCCCACCCTGTCCTTCAAGGATCGGGTCGTATCGGTAGCCCTGACCCGGGCCCGGGAACTGGGATTTACCACCGTCAGTTGTGCCAGCACCGGCAATCTGGCCAATTCCACTGCGGCGATTGCAGCCTATGCCGGTCTCGAATGTTGTGTCTTCATTCCCTCCGACCTTGAACTGGGCAAGGTTCTTGGCACGCTCGTTTACAACCCAACCTTGATGGCCGTCAAGGGGAACTACGACCAGGTCAACCGGCTCTGCTCCGAAGTGGCGAATACCTATGGCTGGGGTTTCGTCAACATCAACCTGCGTCCTTACTACTCCGAGGGTTCCAAGACCCTTGGTTATGAAGTGATTGAGCAGCTCGGTTGGCAACTGCCTGACCACATTGTGGCCCCCCTGGCCTCCGGATCCCTGTTCACCAAAATCCGCAAAGGTTTTGACGAATTCATCAAGGTGGGCCTGGTGGAAGAGAAGCCCGTGCGTTTCAGCGGCGCCCAGGCAGAAGGCTGTTCGCCGATTGCCCAGGCCTTTGCCGAGGGCAGGGACTTCATCAAGCCCGTCAAGCCCAACACCATTGCCAAGTCGATTGCCATTGGCAATCCTGCCGATGGTCCCTACGCCATTGATATTGCCCGCCGCACTGGTGGCAGCATCGCGGCGGTCACCGATGCGGAAATCATCGACGGCATCAAATTGCTGGCTGAAACCGAGGGGGTGTTTACCGAGACCGCCGGCGGAACCACCATCGCCGTGCTCAAGAAACTGGTGGAGCAGGGCAAGATTGACCCCGAAGAGACCACCGTCGCCTACATCACCGGTAATGGCCTCAAAACCACAGAAGCGATTGCCGCTTCGATCGGCGAACCCTTCCTGATCGAGGCCCAGCTCGACAGCTTCAACGCCGCTTGGAAACGGTCCCAGTCCCTGCACCCGGCCACTGCTTAAAGTCCCGCCACCTCAGCACTCTGACCACTCCTTCATCCGCCCCCAATGCCCCCATGGCCGTCCAAGTTCTGATCCCCACGCCCCTGCAAAAGTTCACCAACGATGAAGCCAGTGTCAGCGTTGATGCCAGCAGCGTCGATGCCTTGCTGCAGGCCCTTGATGCCCGCTTTCCCGGTATCCATGGCCGTCTCTGTGATCAAGACGGCAAACTGCGGCGTTTTCTCAACGTATATGTCAACAGCGAAGACATCCGCTTCCTCGACAATCAGACCACGGCCCTAGCCGATGGCGATGAGGTCAGCATCGTGCCAGCTGTCGCAGGCGGCTGAAGGCGATCGTAATTTTGCCGCTTGCATGAGCAAAGACAAGCTTCAACGTCAGCAATACTGATACTTGGAATCGTCGCTGATCCTGCTCGATCCCATAGGGTTCGCTCCATGCTTGGGAGGCAATGATGAGCCAGAGTACAACGCCATCACTGAGCCAGCACGAATGGCA
Organism: Cyanobium sp.; assembly: GCA_044352805.1. Classification (GTDB taxonomy): domain Bacteria; phylum Cyanobacteriota; class Cyanobacteriia; order PCC-6307; family Cyanobiaceae; genus Cyanobium. Next base: position 1,004 of record JBILDB010000104.1, on the reverse strand, counting down.
GGCCGGCATCCAGATCTTCGATTACCGCCAAGCGGCCAATCCGATCCGCCCAGGCCTGACCGAACCGATCCCCTATCGGCAGTGGAACCCCGAGCTGCATGCAGCAGGACCCACGGCCATCCTGCCCCTCGATCTCAGTGCAGAACTGGGCTGCCCGGGACCGGCCACCAGTCCGGCTCTGGCGGCCCATTTCTTGCGGCTGCTGGCAGGGGAGGAACTCAAGGCCGCCGCCAGCGCCACCAGCTCTTTGTTTTATGTGCTGCGGGGCTCGGGCCAGTTCCAACGTCCTGCCGCCCCGAATCAGTCGAGACTGGAACTCAGCTGGGCAGCGGGCGATCTATTTGTGTTGCCGGCCGGCCCAGATCCCTTGCTGCAGGCTGACAAGGAAAGCATTCTCTACTGGGTCCACGATGGGCCCCTGCTCAGCTATTTGGGAGTGAAGCCAAGCCAGCCCCGATTTCGGGCCTGCCATTACCCCAGCGAATTGCTTGAGGCCGAACTGCAGGCTCTGCTGGAGGACCCCAGCGCCGCCCGCAGCAACCGCCTAAGCATCTTGCTGGCCCACGAGGATTTGCCCGCCAGCCGTACGGTCAGTCACACCCTCTGGGCGATGCTCGGGTTGGTACCGGCCGGGGCCGTCCAGCCCCCGCATCGGCATCAATCCGTGGCTCTCGATCTGATCGTCGACTGTGATCCCGGCTGTTACACCCTGGCGGGCAGGGAACTTAGCGATGACGGCACAATTCGCGATCCCCATCGCATCGACTGGCAGGCAGGAGGAGCGTTTATAACCCCTCCTGGCCATTGGCATGCCCATGTCAATGAAAGCGGTCGCATGGCCAGGTTGCTGCCGATTCAGGATTCCGGGCTGCACACCTACCTCAGAAGCTTGGACATCCGCTTTGCGGGGACCCACAACTGAGATCCGTTCTGGCTCAGCCCAACTGCAACTCCTGGCCCCAGGCAAGGCCAGTGCCAGGCCCATCAGGCCAAGCCACCTCTAG
>JBILDB010000103.1:0-7611 GCA_044352805.1 Cyanobium sp. | reverse complement strand
GATCGCCGAGGGTCTGACCCTCGCTGAAGGACCGCAGGCGCTCGATGGTGGCGGCCACGTCCGGCCGAACCTGGTCGTCTGGCGGCACGAGCCTGGCTACGGGGCGCCCGTGGCGCGTGATCGTGATTTGATCGCCAGCCGCCACCGCGTCGAGCAGGGCAGCGAGATGGGTTTTGGCCTCAAACGCGCCGACGGATCGCGTGACGGGTCCCATGGGGAAGCTTCAACCAGTTGCCAACCAGTTTATCGGGATGGCGCGGCAATGGGCGGTCGGCACCGGCAATGTGCAAAAAATGCACATTGCTTTTTTCGGGCAGCTCCCCCTCTCGAAACACGTTGCCCACGTGGCGGGTGAGCGTTGCCATCTGGGCCTGGCTGAGCCAGACGGTGTCAGCCTCCAGGCGCACATCGAGCGTGACTTGGCCATCGGCGGCCTGGAACAGGATGACCTGATCGCGGGCCTGCTGCTCCAGAGGGACTTCTGTGATCAGAACCATGGGAGGAAACCAGAGAAACCGCAGCTGACCTTTGCCATGCCAGAGAACGGCGAACCGGGGAAAGCCTTAAATACGAGATTGCCTGCAGCCCAGTCGATTTGGGGGATTGAGCATCGGCGACGGCGGGTTCCCATTAAAAAGGCCTCATGCCCAGAAAGGGAGGTAGCGGGCGAACTTGCGCGAGGCGCCGACGCTGCCATCTGGCTTGATCAGATTGGCCTCGATTGTCGCTGCGATCACTTGGGACGTCACGGCTGCTTTCTCCTCCCCAAGGCGGAACCGCTCTCGAAGCGTCTGATTGGTCATCCGCTCGCCCATCACCCACCTGAGCGCGCAGTGTTGGTAACAGGCCCGAACCCGGTTGTTTCGATCCATTTGATTAAATGGACGGGGGCCGAAGATCGTCACAATCGTGCGGAGAAATCCTGCATGAAAATCTGGAGCAGGCAGTTGATACACCTCAGCCGCATCCACAACTCGATCGATGCCGCTGCTTTTCTCTTCACAGATGCCTAGGCGACGCATCAGATCAGCAAGGCGTTCATTGCGCGATCGGTAGCCATCGATGAAGCGCTCCACCGGCACCAAGGGCTCACCTGGGTTTGAGATTTCTACGCGGTCACTGTAGATTTCGATCATTACTGAAGCACCAGTGCATGTAAAGTCCTGGTGGATCAACGCATTGGCGAGAAGCTCACGGATGATCACGTCTGGCACTAGCTTTAACTCTTTGCGTAGTGCATGTTCGATCACTTCATTTTGCGGAAGTTGGGCATAGATCGACTGAACGAGATCTTGATAGCCCACTGCATAGACGCGTGTGAAGATTTGATCCAGCCTGGTCTGCAGCTTTGATACGCCAGAGTAGACAATAACGCGCACGGCCTTGCGTGAGAAATCTGGAAAATCGTGCATTCTTCGCGCCATCAGGAGGCCCCCGATACGCCTGATCGAGAAGCTGCCATCAATATGATCAATCAGCTTCTCTCCGACAAGCCGCTCAAGGACGCCAGCACGGTCGGTGGGATAAGGAAGCTTTAGAAGCTCGAAGAGCGTTTGTGTGTCCAGCAACTCAACCACATCCTGTGCGTCAAGGCCGCAGCAGGATGGTTCTTCGAGCCATTCGGGCTGGCCTTCGGAGAAGATACGGCGCATTTGATCCTCGCTCATCGGGACCAACGCTTCGCCGGCTCGCATCAGGTACTTGCCGTCCAGATTGTAGGCCGTACCGCGCGGTCTCGATGGGATGTGGAAGACCAGCACCCGCCCATCAGGATGGTTGACTTCCTCGATATCCACGCGGAAACGGACGGCTTTAAACAGGTTTTCAGCAGCAGCGACAATGTTCTGGAATGCCTGTGTGCCCACAACAGGGCGTGGGAGCTTATCGGCGATGCCCAACAGCAGAAACCCGCCACCTTCGTTAGCAAGCCCAACGCAATATTCGTTGAGCTTGCGAGTGTCGAATTGCTGCTTAGCCTCCTTGAATTCCAACCGCTGGTGTTCGCTGGGCGCTTGTCGCCACAGATCAATTTGCTCAGCTGTCGTTGCCATCAGATGCCTACCTCCTCAAGCATCTTCTCGGCATCAGGGATGCGGAATTCACCTGAGATGAGTTTTGGGAGGAGGGTGTCACGTAGATGACAGAGCACCTTTGACTCTCGCTCCCTTTCGCCCGCATTTGCAAAGAGTGGAGAAACGTAGCTTGAGAAATGATCCAGCACTTGCCTTGAGGGAATGACAACAGGCGTTTGCGCAACCAACTCGGGTCTTACTGCTGGATAAGCACCGCCATCTGTGAGGTGCGCAAGACGATCAATATTGTCTTTTGAGCAAGACCCCAGATACACAAAAGCATCGTCAACTCTTGCTTTTGGTCGTAACACGGCAAAACCTGTGCTTCCTGTAATGCCATCCTCTCCAATAAGGCAATATGAACCATTGCCAGGTCTGACCGTTCCCACTACGGTGTCACCCTTTTTCAAAATCCGCCTTGCCCTACTGGGAGCATCTTCCCATTCGTATTCCTCCAGATTGTCTGTCCTTCCGTATTTGACGCTCGCCAAATCCAGATATCTAATCTTTATTGGTTGATTTCTGCTGCCCCAATTCTCGGGATTTAAATCAGCAACATCTTGGATTTCCCCATCACGCCACCCACTCGGAATCTCCCCCAGTTTCGAATCCTCAAATGAATCGGGGAACAGGTCGCTGATTTCTGCTGGCAATCCAGTGTGGCGACCTTCTGCCTTCGCACTGACTGGATCGAAATCCACAAACCACGACTTGAAGAGCGCCTTTGCCATCGCCTCCAAGGTTTCGTTGGTCTTGCGGTTCAGTTCGATCTTGTCGTCAAGGGTGCCGAGGATATGGGCGATTGCTTCTTGATGCTGAATCGGAGGCAAGAAAACCAAGGATTCAATAATTGATGCCGTAGTCAAGTTGACCTGAACACCTCTATTTGCCATTGACCTGAGTTGATGAACCTGCGATGGCGAGTTCATGTAGTAGTAAAGGAAGTGCTGATTGGCAACCTTATTGTTTTTACTCCTAATCTTGCCTACGCGCTGATTGAGTAAAAATCGGTTGGATGATGGTATGCGGGCACAGTTTCCAAGAATGGCGACCCTATCTTTCATGTCTGTCATAGCAATCACTATGTCTCCCTCGTCAAGTTCATAGCGGCGATCGTTCCCTCTACTACTTAGCGGGGCATACACAGGTTTGCCATCTTCCTTGAATCCACCTCCCCTCTGGATGTATCCCATACGTAGCACTTCTTTTCCATTTGACGAGCAAGGAACATATTCATCGCTTTTAAAGGCATAACCATTCTGAAAATTTGCTATATCTTGAAGTTCGACTTCTTGCCATGCGCTATTCATATCCCAGCCTCCTCAGGTTCTCAACAATCTGTTGATCCAACCTCGCTCCTTCTTCCTGCTGCAGCCTCACTCCCTCGTCCTGCTCCAGCCTCACCCCCTCCACCAACCTCCCCTGCCACACCTTCAAATCCCCTCCCACAAAACCCACCAGATCAGCCAAGGCCACCACATGCTCCCAATCCCGCAGCCGATCGCAGCCTGCGAGCAGGGCGACGACATCCGGCCAGATCTGCCGCAGGCAGGGCTCCTCCAGCAACGCCACCCGTAGCGCTTCCTGCACGATGCCCAGCTGGCGTTCCACGGCGCTGCGGGTCAGGTCGTCGCTGAGGCTCTCCTGCAAAGGGGCGTTGGCGGTGTAGCGCTGGATTGAGCCGATGGCCTGCAAGGCGTGGCCGAGGCGGCGGGTGGCTTCGGGGTGCATCGTTAGTGCGCGGTCTCTAGCAAGACAGTTCGCTCTTGGGCGATTGCAGCCTTGAAAAAGGGATACCTGATCATCAACTCCTTCAGCAGATCGACTGGCCGACGATAAGGAACCTCAAGTGCATCGGCGAAGTCACAAAAACGTGCGGCATAGCCTGGTTCCCGTCGTCCCTTCATCTGCACGATGAAATCAAGATCGCTGTGGGCTGGATCAAACTCACCCCGGGCCGCCGAACCGAACAGCTCCAGTTTCTCCACCCCATAGCTCTCGCACAGCTCCCTCAATGGCTGCAGCTTGACCTGCAGCAGCTTTGGCAGTGGCGCAGCGGTGGTCATCTTGCCGATGCACAACCTAGACATCCATCCTACCGAGATCTGGCAGAAGCTCTCTCTGATCTCAAGCAAGCCATTCCTGGGCGAGGCTGTTGATCGCCTGGAATTCCGGATCCTTGTGTACCAATACCGCCCCTTCCTGCCGAGCGGCGGCAGCAATCCAGGCATCGGCCACCGAGAGGGCATGGCAGGCCTTGATGGCGGCGCCCCGCTCCGCACCCGCTTCATTATCGCGCAGGGCCAGCAGAGCGGAGGTGTCGAGCAGCCAGCGGCTAGCCATCAACCCTCCCGCTGCCGCTCCGCCTGGCGCTCCGCCAGGAGCCGGGCGGTAGAGCCGCCGGGACCGGAGCCTCGGAAAGCGGCGATCGGATCGGCAGCCACCGGCACCACGCGGATCGAGCCATCGCTCTCCACGACCCACTCCAGCCGGGTGGCGGGCCCCAGCCGGAACCGTTCACGGATGGCCGCAGGCACCACCGTCTGCCCGCGGGAGGTGATTGTGCTGCGCATCGATGAATTACTAGAGCTGTCTCATGGTAATTCGACTTGGTGGGGTCTGGGCCGGGGCCGGCAGGTAGCGCTGGTGGATCGCGGCAACCGCCTGCTCGAAGACAGCCGGGTTACTAGGTGTGCGAGAGCAGATTGCGGTAATCGAGCATGGCAATCCAGGTGGCGGTGGCTTCTGGGCGGATGCTCAAGGAGCCAATTCTCCTGATGTCAATTGTTTCTGCTGAGCCATCTGTCGATTAAGTACGTAGACGGAATCCCTTTGTATACCCCAGGCTCTCTTTGTTTCGGCCAGCTTCTCACTCAGTCTAATCTGAATTTTCGCGCACTCATTATCGTCAGCCCAGTCGGCTGTGAGTACAACCACTAGGCGAAATTCGAGATCTCTGAATGCCCTGTTTCTGATGTAGGCAGGACCATCCGAAAGATCAGCTTCAGATCTAAATGCATTAACCTTGACGCCGGCAATGAGACTGATGGCATTTGACAACTTGTTGGCCCACTCTTGCAGATTTGTATCGAATTCTGATGCATGTTCCTGTCTTGCGATGCTGGACTTTGCTTCTACAATCCACACCTTTGGCCGTTGTCCGGCCAAATCAGACCAGGCAAATTCGGCCATTTTTGGGATACTATTCTTGCGAAAAAGCCCCTTTTCCTTAGAATGTTCCTCCAGGAGGAAAACACTTTCTTGGCGAAATGGCCCAAACCACAATCCAGACTCAAAAAGCCTGAGCTTGCCATCGAGATCAAGAACAACTTGAGACTTGTTACTCATATTAAGTCAATCTCCTTCCTGTAAAGCGCACCCACCTCATCGATCACAGGATTATCCGGCATTCCTTCCAGCATATTCTCAGTACTCCAGTCGCCCTGGCCAGCAGATAAAACAGGGATAGACATAGAATGGCGCTTGGCAATCAGGTGCAGGTTCTTAACCACAAAATAAGAGTGGCTAGAGATGAAAAACTGAATTCCCCTCTTCGCTAGCGCCGCAATGATTTCCAGGAACGTGCTAATGGCATGAGGGTGGAGAGCTGACTCTGGTTCGTCGATAAAAAGAACAGATTCAAGATTCACGGATCTATTGCCGAGTAGCGTATCCAGAATGCCAATTTTCTTGATCCCTTCAGCAGCTACCCCGATGGAGAAGCGCTGGTTGCCCTTTTTGTAGATCCACTCACCGGAATCTTCTTCGTAAATCACCTTGCCGCCAAGAAGTGCCTCAAGTTGCTCACGAGATGCGGCAAATTCAGTAAAGTTTTTGCCTTGTTTTGTACCGTGGCGCAGAGCAAGGGCAAGATCGTAATAGGTGTCGTCAAATCCAAAGTCGTGATCCCGTTCTCTTGACTGCAGAATCAAGTGGTGAAGGGATAAAACTTCCTTGGCTGGCAAAAAGACCGAATTGCTCTGGCGGGGCTTATTGGTGATCTCTGGAGCCTGAATCTGACGCTTGGTGCTGGATCCAAAACTGTAGGCAAAGCGTTCACCATCAATCCGGGAATTAAAGCTCAGAGGCTCCTGACTGCCTTTGGTAACCAGTTCGCCAATATGCTCAGGCTGAAAGGTCCAATACAACTTCTCGGCCAGAATCTGGGCTGCTGTGCGTTGTTCCTGGCCTCGCCCATGTTGCTCCAGAGTCCGCATGGCCACATACAGGCTCTTGAGTACAAAGGTCTTGCCGCAGCCATTGGCCCCGATCACGAGATTGATCGGACCCAGCTCATCCCAACTAAGATCAGCCAGAGGGCCGAAGTTTTGCCAGCGGCAGGCTTCGATCAAGGCAGTGTTCAGGCTCCATTGCCGTTAGCATAGGGTGCATTGCGTGTACGTCCCTCCGGATAAATCACCTTTCCCACCCGCTCGATGTGCTCCAACAACGGCGGATAGGTGATGGCTGTCAGGGCCTGCACATCAAAGCGATACGGCAGGGGCAGCTCCTCCAGTTCGGCGGCGATCGCTTCGGCACCAAGGGCTCCCAGGGAGCCGGCCAGGGCAAGGTCCACATCGGAGCGATCGCTGTGGGTGCCCTTGGCGCGGGAGCCGAACAGGGTGGCGCTCTCGATTTCCGGGTGCTGGCGCAGCACTGAAAGCACTAGCTCCAGTTCGCTGGCGACCAGGGGATCTCGGGTCACGGCGTGGCCTGCTGTTGCAGGAAGTCGAGCAGCCGCTCCATAGCCGGCAGATACTGCTGATGAATGGCCTCGCGCAACAACGCCAGCGCCCGCTCAAAGTTGCTCAGGCGCTGCTGCCAGCGGCTGTCGGCGGCTGGTGTCATTCGGCTCCAAACCCCAACCAGGCCAGGTTACGGGCAATCGCCGCATCCAGTTTTGCCCCCTGTTCCTGCTGCTGCTTGAGCAACCCAGTGAGGCGCTTCATCTTCTCCTCAAATCCTTCGCCATCATCTTCAACATCTGCTGCGCCCACATAACGCCCAGGCGTGAGCACAAATCCATTCTTCTCGATCTCTTCTAACTTGGCGTTGTAGCAGAACCCAGCAACATCCTCATAAGCATCAGACACCTCACCATCGCCACGCCAGGCGTGAACGGTGTCTCCAATCTTGGCAATATCCTCATCAGTCAGCACCCGCTCAACCCTGGTCTTCATCGTGCCCATCTGGCGGGCATCAATAAACAGTGTTTCTCCACGACGATCACGACCGCGCTGGGTCTTGTCATTCGTCAGGAACCACAGGCATACAGGAATCTGAGTGTTGAGGAATAACTGACCAGGCAGCGCCACCATCACCTCAACCACATCACCACGCACCATCGCCTCACGGATCTGCCCCTCACCGCTTTGGTTGGAACTCATTGATCCATTTGCCAGCACGACGCCTGCTTCACCACCAGGGCGTAGTTTCCAGAGCATATGTTGTAACCACGCATAGTTGGCATTGCCTATAGGTGGCCTGCCATACACCCAGCGTGGATCACTCTCATATTTCTCCCCTCCCCAATCGGAAA
>JBILDB010000102.1:0-7680 GCA_044352805.1 Cyanobium sp. | reverse complement strand
CTCATGGGTTGCCCCAAAGCGGTTTTTAACGGCCCGCAAGAGGCGGTGGCTGACATACCGATCCCCTTCGAAGGTGAGCACCGCATCGACAAGATGTTCCAACACCTTGGGCCCGGCCAGCAGGCCCTCCTTGGTGACGTGGCCCACCAGCATCAGGGCTGTGTGCTGCCGTTTGGCGACCCGCTGCAGGGCAGCGGCGCATTCGCGTACCTGGGCCACCGAACCGGGGGCGCTGGCCAGCTCGCCATCGTGCAGGGCCTGGATGCTGTCGATGATGGCGACGGCGGGCCGCAAGGCCTCCAGTTCCTGCAGCACCAGCTCGAGGTCGGTTTCGGCCAGAAGGCGCAAGGCGTCCCCAACGGGGGCCCCAGGCTCAGCCAGGCGCTGCCAGCGTAATTTCACCTGCTGGGCCGATTCTTCGGCGCTGACGTACAGCACTGAAACCTGACCGGCCATGGCCCGGGCGCATTGCAGCAGCAGGGTCGACTTACCGATGCCCGGATCGCCGCCCAGCAGCACCAGGGAGCCGGGCACGAGGCCGCCACCGAGAACCCTATCCAGTTCGCCGTAACCACTGGCCAAGCGCCGCAAGGGCTTTTCGCCCACCGCAGTGATCGGTTCGGAGCGCTTGGGTCCACCGGCGCCCTCGACACCGTCCTTCCCCCCGGCCGTCAAGGGCCTGCGGCGGCGACCATCCGTGACTGCCGCGGCTTGTTCAACCAGGGAATTCCAGCTGCCGCAGCTGGAACAACGGCCAAAAAACTGGCGGGTCTGGGCACCACAACTCTGACAGATGTAGACGGAGACGGGGCGGGCCAATCGCACTCAAGGACAGATTTTTATGAACAAAGGTGGCTTTCGGTGAACAGAGCGGCCCTCGGGCCTTTTCAGTAGGACCGATCCGTTGTAACGAGATCGTCGGCGCGATGACGGCACCTGTCCCAGCCAAAGAGACCATCCTGGTCGTGGATGACGAAGCGAGCATCCGACGCATTCTGGAAACGCGCCTTTCGATGATTGGCTACCAGGTTGTGACCGCCTGCGATGGCGAGGAGGCCCTGGTGGCCTTCCAGAACTGTCAACCCGACCTGGTTGTGTTGGACGTGATGATGCCAAAACTGGATGGCTATGGGGTCTGCCAGGAACTGCGCAAGGAATCGGACGTGCCGATCGTGATGTTGACGGCCCTTGGCGATGTCGCCGACCGCATCACCGGTCTAGAGCTGGGAGCCGATGACTACGTCGTCAAACCGTTCAGCCCCAAGGAGTTGGAAGCGCGGATCCGCTGCGTGCTCCGGCGGGTTGAGAAAGAACAGGTGGCTGGCCTGCCCAACACCGGCGTCATCGAGGTGGGCAGCCTCCGGATCGATACCAACAAACGCCAGGTCTATCGGGGCGAAGAACGCATCCGCCTGACCGGCATGGAATTCAGCCTGCTTGAACTGCTGGTTAGCCGTTCGGGAGAACCCTTCAGCCGCGGTGAAATCCTCAAGGATGTTTGGGGCTACACACCAGAACGTCACGTCGATACCCGGGTCGTGGATGTCCACATCTCCCGGCTGCGATCCAAACTGGAAGATGATCCAGCCAACCCCGAGCTGATCCTCACGGCCCGGGGCACCGGCTATCTGTTCCAGCGCATCGTTGAACCCGTTGCCACCGAAGGAGCCTGACCCGATCCGACCGGCCGTCCGGCGGATGACAAGCCGGCGCACCAAGCCGAATCGCACGATCCGGCGCCTGGTGATCTGGTATCGACGCAACGCCGCCATCACCTCCCTGGCGGGATCAGCTTCAGTGGCCGGCTCCATGGCCGGCAGCGTGGCCGGTGCCGCGACATCTGTGGCCGGTGCCGCCACCTCCGTGGCCGGGAACGTGTTGCAACCCCTCGTCTTCGATCCCCTGCGGCGCTTGCAGCAAAGCGGCATCGATGGTGATGACGCCGTCATCGATGACCACCAGCGCCTCTGGGTGGCCGTCGATGGCATGGGGGGCGACAACGCCCCGGGGGCCATCCTTGAGGGCTGTCTCATGGCCGTGGAGCGGCTGCCAGTGCGTATCCGCTTCGTCGCCGAAAGCGAGCCCCTGCACCGTTGCATTGATGCCTATGGACTGCGCGAAGCCCTCGAGGGGGCCCTTGCCAGGGGATTGATCAGCTTGGTTTCCAGTGGCCCCTCAGTGGCGATGCATGACGAAGCCACCGTCGTGCGCCGCAAGCGCGACGCGAGTATCAACATGGCCATGGACCTGGTCAAGAGTGGGGAAGCAACCGCCGTTTACTCCGCAGGCAACTCCGGTGCCGTCATGGCGGCGGCCATCTTCCGACTGGGTCGCCTCAACGGCATCGAACGACCGGCCATCGGCGCCCTTTTCCCCACCCGTGACCCCGATCAACAGGTGCTGGTGCTGGACGTGGGGGCCAACACCGACTGCAAACCCGCCTGGCTGCACCAGTTCGCACTGCTGGGCAATATTTACAGCCGAGATGTGCTGCAGGTGAGTCAACCACGCATTGGCCTGCTCAACATCGGTGAGGAAGAATGCAAGGGCAACGACCTGGCCCTCAAGACCCACCCCTTGCTGGCTGCTGAAACCCGCCTCCACTTCGCTGGAAACTGCGAGGGTAGGGATGTGCTTTCCGGCGATTTCGACGTGGTGGTGTGTGATGGATTCACGGGCAATGTCCTGTTGAAATTCCTTGAATCCGTGGGGGGCGTCCTGCTGGACGTCCTGCGGGCCGAACTGCCCAGGGGCCGTCGCGGCAAGGTGGGATCCGCCTTTCTGCGCACCAATCTGGTGCGGATCAAAAAGCGCCTCGACCACGCCGAACATGGCGGCGCCCTGTTGCTTGGGGTCAATGGCATCTGCGTGATCGGCCATGGCAGCAGCAAGGCCCTCTCGGTCGTAAGCGCCCTGCGCCTAGCCCACTCCGCCGCCAGCCATCGCGTCATGGATGACCTCCATGACCTGGGATCGACCCCGCAACCTGCGGCAACCTGTGGTTGACTGACCAAACGATGGGCCGGTCCTCAGTGGTGCTCAGCGCGACTGAATTGAGCAACCTCCCCCAGCTCCTGCCCCCCCGCGGCATGGAATTGGTTGCCTGTGGTAGCTGCCTACCGCAGAGCGTTGTTAGCAATGACTTGCTCAGCAGACGGGTTGACACCAACGACGACTGGATTCGTGATCGCACCGGCATCGGCAGCCGCAGGATCGCCTCCGCAAGCGAATCCTTGACCAGCCTGGCCAGTGCCGCCGCCCAAGCCGCCCTGGATCAGGCGGGCTGGCAGGCTGAGGACCTGGATCTGATCCTCTTAGCCACCTCCAGCCCCGACGACCTGTTCGGCACCGCCCCCCGGATCCAGGCGGTCCTGGGGGCGCACCGGGCTGTGGCGTTTGATCTGACTGCGGCCTGCAGCGGCTTTCTCTTCGCTCTGATCACCGCCGCCCAGTTCATCCGGGGCGGCAGCATGGACAAGGTGCTGGTGATCGGCGCCGACCTGCTGAGTCGATGGGTGGACTGGGATGACAGGCGTACCTGTGTGCTCTTCGGCGACGGGGCCGGGGCCGTAGCCCTGCAAGCCTGCCCAGCCCAGCAGGATGGCCTTGTGGCCTTTCGCATGCGCTCGGATGGCCAGCGCAACGGCTGTCTCACCCTGGCCCGCAGTGGCGCCCGCCTCCCCCTGGTCGAAGACCTATCCAGGGAAGTGGGGGGCTTCGGCACCATTGCCATGAATGGTCAGGAGGTGTACAAGTTCGCCGTCCGCGAAGTGCCCATAGTGCTCGCCGACCTGCTTGAGCAAGCGGGCCTGGCGGCGGAGCAACTCGACTGGTTGCTGTTACACCAGGCAAACCAACGGATCCTTGACGCCGTGGCCGATCGTGTTGCGGTCCCGCGGGAGCGGGTTCTCAGCAACCTGGCGACCTACGGCAACACTTCCGCCGCCACGATTCCCCTGATGCTCGATGAAGCCGTACGCGATGGCCGCATCCGGCCGGGCCATCTGATCGCCAGCAGCGGTTTTGGGGCTGGCCTGAGCTGGGGTGGGGCCTTGCTGCGCTGGGGCGGTCCAACCCATTGACCAGGAAACCAGGTCGAAGGGCTGGGCCGTAATCTCCTGCCGTTCAGTTGGCTTGAGGGTGCATGGCAGTTGCCTGGGTCTTTCCTGGACAGGGATCGCAGAAACTAGGCATGGCGGCAGGAGTGATGGATCTTCCCGGCGCCGCCCAGCGTTTCGCCTTGGCCTCCGAAAAGTTGGGACGGGATCTCCTGGCCATCTGCGCCGGCAGCGATGACCCCAGGGGAAGCGGCCCCTCAGACCTCAACGACACACGCAACACCCAGCCGGCCCTGTTTGTGATCGAGAGCCTGCTGGTGGATGCCCTGCGGGCCAAAGGCCCACAGCCCGCCCTGGTGGCGGGCCACAGCCTGGGGGAATTGGTGGCCCTCTATGCCGCCGGCGTGTTCGACGCTGAGACCGGACTCGCCTTGATGCAACGGCGCAGCGAACTGATGGCCGCGGCCGGCGGGGGCGCGATGACCGCCGTGATGGGATTTGACAGGTTCCAGCTGGAACAGCTGGTAGCCACCACCGAAGGGGTGGTGATTGCCAATGACAACAGCGAGGCCCAAGTGGTGCTCTCCGGCAGCCCTGAAGCGGTGAGCGCCGTGAGCGAGGTCCTCGCCTGCAAGCGGGCGATCCCATTGGCGGTCTCCGGGGCCTTCCATTCGCCCTTCATGGCCCAAGCCGCGGCTGCTTTTGCCTTGGATCTGGAGGCGGTGCCCTTCGCCGAAGCCTCCATCCCGGTACTGAGCAACACCGATCCCAGCCCCAGCACCGATGCCGGCTTGCTCAAACAACGCCTGCTCCGACAAATGACCACGGGGGTGCGCTGGCGGGAAACCATGGAGCAGTTCGGCCGCGAAGGCATCGATGAGGCGGTGGAGATCGGTCCGGGCAACGTGCTCAGCGGCCTGATCAAGCGCGGCTGCCCGGGTCTTCGCTGTCGCCAGGTCGCTGCAGCGACGGATCTGGGCTAGTGGCTGTGCCAGGCCCTCTGGCCCAGCGGCGACTAGGGCGCCCGGCGCTGCTGGGCAGTCCCCAACCCGACCTGGGTTACACATTGATAAGCAGCCTTTTGGTCTGGCCGATCTACCGAATTTTGCTCCGGGGCTGTACCACCGGCCTGGGCCATGTGCCCCGGATCGGGGGGCTTGTGGTGGTCGCCAACCACGGCTCCCACCTCGACCCGCCGCTCATCAGCCACGCCATCGGCCGCCCTGTGGCCTTCATGGCCAAGGAGGAGTTGTTCCGAGTCCCCCTGCTCGGGCCCCTGATCAAAGCCTGCGGGGCCTACCCAGTTGCCCGCGGGGCCAGTGACCGGGAGGCCCTCCGCACCGCCAGTGAACGGCTAGCCCAGGGCTGGGCCACCGGGGTGTTTCTGGACGGCACCCGCCAGGAAGATGGTCGGGTCCACGCCCCCCAACCAGGGGCCGCCCTGCTGGCGGCACGGCTGGGGGTACCCCTCCTGCCGGTGGCCATCCTCAACAGCAACCGGGCCCTGGGCCGCAGCGGGGGCCTGCGGCTGGTGCCTGTGCACATCCGCATTGGGCACCTGATCCCCCCACCCCCCTCCCGCCGTCGTGGCGACCTGGACGCCACAACGCAGGTGCTGCAGCAAGAAATCAACGACCTTCTCGACGCCGGTCCGATCCAGATCAAGCGATTCGAGGCTCCCTAGGGTCGCAGGGATCGCAACTGTTCTGCAGCCCAACCCCTTAGATCGCGGCCACTGATCACCCACAGCAGAGCCCGGGCCCCGTCCCCCCAGACCTTGCGCCTGCCTTCCACCACACAGAGCTGGCCGCAGGGCACGGGCACCGGCGTGAGCTGGATGCCCCGGCTGCCGGCCACGATCCGGCCCACCAGTAGGGCCCGATTCATGTGATCACTGCTGGTGACAAGTAGGGCATGGCGGATCCGGGCCCGGCGCAGGTCATCGACCAGCGAAGTGAAATTACTGAGGGTGTCCTGAGCCCGGTAGTCCAGTTGCACCTGATCCGGCGCCAGGCCCTCCCGCTCTCGGAACAGCCAATGGGCGTATTCAGGGTTGCTGCCGCTGCTCACGATCACGGGCAAGCCATCCTTATGGGCCAATCGGGCGGCGAAGACTTCCCGCTGGGTGTCGCCACCCAACACAAGAATCATCTGGGGAGGCGGCGGTGAGGGCCACCACCACCCCCGCGACAGCCACAGCAAGACCAACCCGCCCACCAGCAGGAACCTGGTCAGGCACCCGCTGCGCCGGCGCCTGCGGAGGCGGGCTCGGCCCTGGGGATCGCGGGCGATCCGATGCTGGGAAGACGGACCCTGGGCCCGCCGGGACGCAACAGTCCGGCTCAAGGGAGCCCAACCTCGACCGGACTGGTGGGGTAGATAGGCAAAACCGATTGCCAGGGTCCGGGCCTTTGGGCCAGGGCCGCCGCCTGGGAATGGCGCAAGAGCTGCTCGACATCCTGTGGCACTAGGGCCACGGCCGGGTGCCGCAGTGCTGCCCCCATCGCCTCCTCCAGATCAGCTTCGCTGCGATACAAGCGAGGAATCTTCACTTCGGCCACACCGCCTGGAGCCAAAGCATCAAGTCCATAAAGACCGGCCACCAATCCATGGCGTGGCAGCTCCTGCACCAGGGCAACTGGAGCGGATCCGGGGCTCTGGCCCCCGGCCAAAACGCGCTGGGCAATCAGTTGGAAACTACCGACCCCATCAAGAGGAATCCCCAGTTGTTGGGCCAGGGTGCGGGCCAGGGTCACGGTGAGGCGGGTGCCGGTAAACCCCCCAGGCCCTATCGCCACCGCCAAGCGACCCAGGGAGGGCCAGGCAGCAGCGGGCAGGACCTGCTCAATGGCGCCAAGGAGACCACTGGAAAGGTCCCGCCCCCCTGGAAAGATCGCCAGCACAGGCCCCTCGGTCTGGCCAAGGGGCTGTAACCCGACCCCCAGCAGGTCACTGCAGCTGTGCAAGGCCAACAACCAACGACGGGAATCAGGCGCTGCGGTCGTCATACGGGCACGGCCTGCCCAGGGCGCAGGCTGCTCCAGCGGCCCAGCTCGCAGCGGAAGTCGGCGCAACCGCGCACATCCCATTCCACTCCCACGCCTCCGTCCGGTAGGTCCCTGACCTGCACATGGATACGGGGATCTCGGGGCTGCCAATCCGGGGCTGCGCTGAGATGGGGTGCCCCATGCTGACGTTCGACGGCGTGGTAGGCCTGGCATCGGTCGACCCAGTGGCAATCGACACAAATGCACATGCCGCCAGATCCCGACCTCAATTCCATTCTGACCCTGCCACCGGGGGATCAGGCCGGGGCCCTGTGGCAGCTGCTCGACCCCCCCCAATGGCCGATCCGGTTCCAGGATCTGCCCCAGGGCAGTGCCCTGGTGGGGGGAGCAGTGCGGGACGGCCTGCTGGGACGACTGGCCGCCAGACCAGACCTAGATCTAGTCGTACCAGTGGAGGCGATCGGCCTGGCCCAGACCTTGGCTCGAAGCCATGGAGCAAGCGTTGTGGTTCTTGATCGGGATCGGTCCATCGCCCGGCTTGTACTCCGCGGCTGGACCGTGGATCTGGCCCGGCAGGAGGGAGCCACGTTGGCGGCGGACCTGCAGCGGCGTGA
>JBILDB010000006.1:0-25784 GCA_044352805.1 Cyanobium sp. | reverse complement strand
CTTCCCCGGCGAGGCCTCCCTCAGCGAGGCGGCGCGGCAGCGGTTGCGGGCGATTCAGGAATTCGCCCAGCTCGGCAGCGGTTATCAATTGGCGATGCGGGATATGGAGATCCGGGGGGTGGGCAACCTGCTGGGGGTGGAGCAGAGCGGCCAGATGGAGGCCATTGGCTTTGATCTCTACATGGAGATGCTGCAGGAATGCCTGGCCGAATTGCAGGGTCAAGACATCCCGGCGGTGGATGACACCCAGATCGATCTGCAGGTGACGGCCTTCATCCCGGCCGATTGGATCAGCGAAAACGACGAAAAAATGGCCGCCTATCGCGCCGCCGCCACCTGCGGCAGCAAGGAGGCCCTGGTGGAGCTGGCGGCCGCCTGGACCGACCGCTACGGCCCCATTCCAGCTCCGGTGAGCAGCCTGCTGCAACTGCTGCAGCTCAAACTGCTGGCCAAACGTTGTGGCTTTTCGCGCATCAAGCCTGAAAAACCGAATCTGTTGCTTGAAACCCCCATGGAAGAACCTGCCTTCCGGCGTCTGCGCCAGGGACTGCCCCAGCATCTGCATGGACGGTTCGTCTATCAGGCAGGTGCCGGCTCCACCGCCAAGGTGCTGGCAAGGGGTCTGGGGGTGCTGCCACCGGCGCAGCAACTCGAACAACTGGCCGAATGGCTGACCACCATGGCTGCCCACCTTCCCGATGCCGATGGCCTCAGCGCCGTGGAGCGCCAGGAACAGCAGGCCAAGGTAGAGGCAGCGGTGTTGGTGGTCTAATGCGTAGCTGGCTCAATTATATCCATAGCGCCTCGATTGCAGTAGCCGCACATCCGCCGGAATCATGTCGCCAGCGGCCAAGCGCACCAGATCCCCCGGCACTAACCGCTCAATAGGATTTCCTGGGGCCTAGGCGCAACTGGGCCTGCAGGCTGCTGAGGCTATCGGCACTGCTATTGAGCTGGGCCAACAATTGCTGCGGATATTCACAGGCCGCCCGCAATAGATTGTCTATATGATGCCCAGATTTAATTGTACTCACCAGGAATATCCTGCTTACTTACGGTGACCCTGCCGACCTTCTGACCCGAGAGCCGTAGCAGTTCGTCGCCCGAGAATTCATAGCCTAATTTGCAGGCAAGTTGGGCCACATCATCGGCGGTGGCTGCAGCCAGGGTCTGTTGCTTGAGGGCCGGCTCATTTTGCATGTGCGCCAGAAAGGCCCTGGCTTGATCGAGACTCATCGCAATTGCAGCGGCTGGGCTTCCAGCATGCCGCAGCCCCTTAGGCTGGCCAGGGTCCAGCACCCGCTTTCGACCGCCCGCTTTCCACCACCTGATTTTGAGCATGGCCTTTTTCGAAGCCCTCTGGCACGGTGAGGGCATCGGCGACGGTGGCGATCTGCAGGAAGCCTTGCTGGCCTACAGCGCCGTGCAACCCGATGATGGGGACTGGCACGCCGCCTGTGCCAACCAGGCAGCTAAACCCTGCATTTTGCGCTACTGCTCTTTTGATGCCTACCTGGACAATGCCGACGAACTGGAGACCATCCCCGTGACGGCCGCCATGATTGCTGCGGCCCTACCTGCCACTCCTGTCGATCCCAACCCCGATCAGCAGGACTGAGGGGACTTGGTTGCGGGCATGATTGATAAATTCGCCGCTGGATCAGTGCCCTCGCCGCCGGCATGGTCCCGTTCCCAACCATGGCGTTGAGCGATTCGCTGGCTGCTTTCAGCACTGTGGTCGGGGGTGCGCTGCGGCTGAAGGCCGAGGCCTTCCGCGATGTTCACTATGCAGGTCCGACCGGGGCCGTAGGCATCTGGATTGCCCTGTTGGCGGGGTTTTCCCAGGCCATCGGCCAGGCCTTCATTTTGTTCGTCAACCGGGTGCGCCCCCTGCGTTTTGCCCTCTGCCTCCTGGTGGAGGCCCTGCTGTTTTTGCTGGGGTTTCTGGCCTGGGCCTTGAGCACCTGGTTGGTGATCCGGCTGCTCTTTGCCTACCCGATCACGCCGATGCCGGTGATCCGTGCCCTTGGGGTGGCCCATGCCCCCAGGTTGTTGGCATTTCTGGGGGCCCTGCCCTACCTGGGTGTCCCTTGGCTGAACCTGCTCTCGTTCTGGACCGCCATCGCCTTTGTGGTGGGCCTGGTGGACGCAACGGGCCTGGCCCCGTGGAGCGTCTTCAGTGCCTTGGTGGCCGGTTGGTTCGTGATGCATGCCCTGCAGCGCAGTGCCGGTCAGCCGGTGATGCGCCTTGGCAACTGGCTGCTTGATCGGGCCGCAGGCAGACCGGTACTGCGCGAGAAGCGCCAGCTGCGCCAATTCTTTGCCGATGAGGCATCGCCACCGGCCCCGCCGGGCCGTCACTGAGATGGCCAGATCACGGCTGTGGCGTTGGAGTTGGCGTTGGCGATGGCTGCTGCTATTGCTGCTGGCGGGGCTGGTGCTGCTGCCGGGCACCGGTCTGCTCCTGCCTTTGGCCTATGGGGCCCTGCATCGCAGCTTCGGCATGGCCCTTGATCTGGCCAGCATTGCCCTGGTGCTTGTGCTGGTGGTTGGCTTCTTTGCGCCTCTGGAAGCCATGGGCTGGTGGGCCGGCTGGTTTGGCGAGGAGATGGGAGCCGCCGACAGCATTGGCCAACTCGCCACCACGGCCACCACGGAACGGATTGGCCGCTGGGTGGTGTATCTAGATGGCATCGGCCAGGTTTCCCTTGAGGCCCAGCCTGAGGGGGAGGATTTCTTGCGGCAACTGGCCGCAACCCTGCCGGCCGATATTGCCATCATCCGGGGGATCATGCCCTATTCGGTAGTCAATCAACCGATAACCGAAGGCAGTTGGGTGGCGACGTTTTGGCGCTGGGTTGATTGGCTGCGGCTGCGCCATCCCCGCTCTTTGTTGGGGGCCATCATCAACCTGCGCAACCTGGCGGTGGTGGCGGTATCAGCCGACCCGCGCTATGGACCCATCTACAACCGCGGCACCGCCAAGGTGATCGCCGACAGCCTGATGGCCAACGGCTACCCCCTGGCCAGCCGCACGCCGGTGACCCTGATGGGTTTCAGCGGTGGGGGCCAGATTGCCCTCGGCGCCCTGCCCCACCTGCGTCGCTTGTTGGCGGCGCCCGTGGAAGTGATTTCCTTGGCGGGGGTGTTTTCGGGCGGCAATGCCTTTCTGGAGGTCGACCACCTGTTTCACCTGGTGGGTGAGCTCGATCCTGTCGAGCGGATCGGACCGGTGGTCTTTCCAGGCCGCTGGCGCCCGATGGCGTTGTCGTACTGGAATCGGGCCCGGCGTCGCGGCAAGGTCACCCTGATCTCCCTGGGGCGAGTGGGCCATGAGCTGCCGGGAGGCATCTTTGACACCCAGGTGAGCTTGAGTGACGGCCGCACGCCGATGCAGCAGACGCTGGATCTGGTCAGCGCCATCCTCACCGGCCGCCTGGGCCCAACCGCGACCCCCGTACCCAGCGAAAGCAACTACCAGCGCTTCGGCAGCAATAGCTGGCACCAGATCATCCCCGCGCGGGACACATTGCCTTTGCCCACAGCGGCCCTGCGGCCCCTGGATGGCTGGATCGGCCGGCTGGTGCTGCCCGAACCCCAACATCGCGACGCTGGAGTGGGCTTCGATGTGCTGCATGCTCCCGATCCCTGGGGCTCCTTGGTGGGCCAGCGGGTCAGGCTCGATTGGACGGCCAAACCGCTGCGCTCGTTGGCCATGGACGTGCACTTCA
Organism: Cyanobium sp.; assembly: GCA_044352805.1. GTDB lineage: Bacteria > Cyanobacteriota > Cyanobacteriia > PCC-6307 > Cyanobiaceae > Cyanobium. The sequence continues at coordinate 22,053 of JBILDB010000006.1, read as the reverse complement.
GCGATGCGGCGCTGGCCAGTTGGCAGAGTGGTGCCATCCATCCGCTGCGATTGGAAGGTTGGCGCCAGGTCACCCCCCTGGAATCGCTAGCCGGCTCCCGCCCCCGGGACGACCAGCTGGTGCGGCTGCGGGGCCCGGTGCAGGTGCGCCAAGACCGCCATGGCATCGGCCTGGAAGTGCAGGCCGAACCGCTGCAGACCACCGGCCTGGCCCTGGCGCTGGTGCGCTTCATCGCTCCCCTGGGCCAGGAGAAATGGCAAGTGCGGCCCTATTGCAGGCAGCGGCGCCGCTTTGAAGGCGAGCCCTTTGTGGTGCGGCTGCCGACCCCGGTGGCCTTGGCGACGGGCCAGCTGCCGGCCACCGCCGAGGGGATCGAGCGCAGCCTGCCCAACGACGAGGGTTGGTATGTCAGCGGTGTGCCCGATGGCGATGGGGCCTTTGTGGTCCAATCCCTGGTGCCGCGCAGCATGATTCGCTTCGCCCCCGAGCGCATCCTGCCTGCCCCCCGGGAGGGCTGGCGCTATGCCAAGCGGGAGGCCTGGCAGCAGCTGCTGGCGGGCAGCACCTCTTCGGTGCTGATCAGCGGCCGCCGGGCCAAGCCGGCCGAACTCCTGGCCGAATGGCAAGCGGGCGACAGGGTTTTGGTGCTGCATGTCTTTGGCGGCATCGGCGGCGAACAGCAGGAGGACGCTTTGCTGTTTGGACGCTCCCTGGGCCATTTCGCCTACGGCATCGCCGACCTGGAAATCGAGCCCTCTGCCGCTGAACTTTCCGTGGCCGTGCAATACCGCCAGGTTTACGCCCACAACCGTGAGGGGCTGATCTCCGGTGCCCACGACCGCTGGCGTTATCTGGGCGACCGCCAATGGGGCTGGCTGGGGCTGCGGCCGGTGGCCGACATCCTGGTGCGTTTTCCTCCTTTCACTTGCCCGTATCGCATCGGCGACCAGGAGCGCTCTCCCCTTGAAGGCTTTGAGGCGCAGTTGGCGGCGATGATGGCCCGCTATCGGCTCGGTGATGGCACCGGTGCGACGTTTGTGGGCCCCGCCAACAACTGCTCCCAGGATTCCAACCAGGCCCTGTTTGCGGCCCTGCGTCAGTTGCAGGCCGAAATCGCCGCCGTGGATCCCGAGGTTCTGCGCCAATGGCAACGGCGCCACCCCGACCAGGCCCAACGGCTGCAGGCCCTGGGCCGCTTTGAGCGGGAGTTGCGGCAGGTGCTGCTGCCCTTTGGCGGCCTCCGGGAGGATTGGCGCCAGCAGGAGTATGTGCTGGGCAGCAGCCTGGAGGATCGCCCCCTCAACAACCTGGTGCGGGGATTGGGGAGCTGGCGCACGCTCCTGCCCCGCCTCGCCAGCGATACGGTGCTGCGGGTTTTTCTGCATCACGGCGCCTCGGCCCTGGTCATTCGCAGCAACCAGGTGGGCGGTGACCACGCCTCGATTGCGCCGCTGGCCCCGATGACTTTTTGAAGCGAAGCTCACCAGGGCTGAAGCCAAGCTCACCAGGCCCTGCCGGTGATCGGGCCCAGTCCAGCCGCCAGCACCAGGGCCGCCGCCGCTGCGAGGCCCACCATGGCCATGGCGTCCGGCGCCAAGGGCGCCAGACCCAGCCACGAAGCCAGCCCGGGGGATACCAGCAACAGCAGCCAGAGCTGCAAGCCGATCAGGGCCCCCACGGTCGTGATCGGCCGGCGCCGATCGCCGTTGAGCCACACCAAGCCGCCCCCGGCCAGCAACAGCAAGGAGAACACCAGCATCCGTTGCAGCGACACCTGGGCCGCCCCCCAGAACACCAGCAGCAGGGCCGCCAGGGTCAGCAGGCCCCCCTGCAGCAGGGCGCGCTGCCAGAGGGCCTTACCAAACAGCGGCGCCTCCGGCGGGCGGGGCGGCTGGCGCATCTGGTCGGCGGTTGCCGGCAGGGCCTCAAAAACCACCGTGCAGGCTGGATCGATGACCAGATGCAGCAGGGCGATATGGACCGGCAGCAGGATCAGGGGCTGGTTGTTGAGCAGCAAGGGCAGCAGCCCCAAAACGGCGATCGGGATATGGATGGCGAGGGTGTAGCCAAGGGCCCGATTCAGATTGACGGCGACGCGGCGGCCCAGGCCCAGGGCTCGCACCAGATCGATGAAGTTGTCACTGAGCAGCACCAGATCGGCCGATTCCCGCGCCACCGCCGTGCCCCGCTTACCCATGGCCACCCCGATGTCGGCGGCCTTGAGGGCCGGCGCGTCGTTGACGCCATCGCCCGTCATGGCCACCACCTCGCCGGCCGCCTGCAGGGCCCGCACCAATTGCAATTTTTGCTGGGGCATCACCCGGGCAAACACCGACACCTGGGCCACCAGCTCGTTGAGCCGCTCGGGGGCCATGCCTTCTAGGTCGGCGCCACTGAGCACGGGGCCCGCGGGCAGGCCGGCCTGGTCGGCGATCGAGCGGGCCGTGACCGGGCCATCGCCGGTGATCATCACCACCCTGACGCCGGCCCGGCGGGCGATGGCGATCGCCTCGGGCACATCGGCCCGCAGGGGATCCGCCAGGCCCACCAAGCCCACCGGCTCAAACAGATAGTCGTGGACATTTGCAGGAGGCTCTCCCCGGCTGGCGGCGCTTTGGCCCCCATGCAGTTGCACCCCATGCACACCGGTGGCCACCGCCAGCACCCGCAGGCCCTGGCTCGCCAGGCTGTCGGCGGCGGCCAGCAGCTCTTGCTTTAAATCCGCCTCCAGGTGGCAGAGGGAGGCGATGGCTTCTGGTGCGCCTTTGGCGGCCAGTTGCCAGTTGCCTTGGCCATCGCGCCAGAGCTGGGAATACACCAGTAAATCGCTCTGCAATTGATAGTCCTTCTCCAGGGGCCATTCCGGATGCAGATGCTCGCTGCCTTGAAGGTGGGCCTGGGCCAGGCGTTGCAGGGCCAATTCCATCGCATCCACCGGATCGCCGCGGCTGGCCAGCACGGCCCACTCCAGCAGGGGATGGAAGGGTTCTGCCAAGGGCATGCCGGCCTGCCAGAGCTGGCGAGCCGGCCAGGTGAGCAGGTTTTGAACCGCCATGCGGTTCTGGGTGAGGGTGCCGGTCTTGTCGACCGCCAGCACGGTGGCGCTACCCAGGCTTTCCACCGCTGAGGGGGTGCGGGCCAGCACGCCGATCCGCGCCAAGCGCAGGGCCCCCAGGGCCAGAAACAGGGCCAACACCACGGGGATTTCGTTGGGCAACACCGCCAGGGCCAAGGCCAAGGCGGCCAACAGGGCGCGGGGCCAATCGCCACTGAGCCCCCCCTGCAACACCGCCAAGCTGGCGCATAACCCCAGGGCCCAAATGGTCAGGCGGCTTGAGAGTCGCCGGGTATGGCGTTGCAGTCGGGTGAGCGGCGGTTCAACGCTGGCCAGGCTGCTGCCCAGGCGCCCCAACTCGGTGGCCCCCTGCACCCCCGTCACCTCGGCCCAACCGCGACCACTGGCCACCAATGAGCCCGCCAGGATGCGCTCGCCCGGCTGCTGGCGAGCCACGGGCAGGGATTCGCCTGTCAGCAGCGATTCATCCAGCCACAGACCCACGGCTTCGCTGAGGCTGGCGTCGGCGGCAATCCGATCGCCCTCTTCGAGGCGCAGGGCATCCCCCACCCGCACCTGCTCGGCAGGCACCTCGATGACGAAACCGCCGCGCCGCACGTGGGCCCGTGGCGCCGATAGGCGGGCCAATTCGGCCAGGGCCCGCTGGCTGCGGCTTTGCTGCAGGGCATCAAGGCCCGCAATCACACCGACAAAAATCAGCAGAATCAAGGCATCAACCGGCTCGCCGATCAGGCCGTAGATGAGGCTGCAGCCGAGCAACAGCAGGTTGGTGGGCTCTAGCCAACTGCCCATGGCCCTGGTTAGTTTCGCCAGCTTGGGCCGCAAAGCTGAAATCGCTGGGATGTTTGTCATGGCGGCATTGGTTCCGTTTCGCTGGAATCCTTTTAATGGCCCAGGCCTTGGCAAGGGGCGACAATGGCCCCATGGGCCCAGCCAACTTCTTCTACCAAGAGGCTGTGCCCAGTCTGAGCCCCCGACAGGATCGCCATCGCCATCGCCATCGCCACCGCCATCGCCATCGCCATTGTTGTGTTGGCTGGATCGGCTTGATTGATGGCACCTATACCTATCGCCCCATAACCACCAGGTGCTTTATCTGATTACCGGAAAAGCTATGAGCAGATGCATCCTGAAAAGTGATGATGTTATTCATCGATTCAGACATATTTGACCACCTTGCCCCTGCTTTTTGCTAGCAATATCCACTTGCTTTAATTTTTAACTTAGTTAAGTTCTCCCGCAAGAGGGGGTGAATGGGGCTCCCAGAGTCTGCTGGCAATAAGCAGCAAGTCCCAACGTTGCCGTGCGTTAACTCATGCTAGTCGTTACTAATCAAGTTGACGCCGTGAAGTCTCTAGTTTTTCTGGAGCAGGCCGGGATAATCTATAATTAGGGACTCCTGAGAAAGGCAAATCCATTGCAGCGCAGCTTGTCTCAGCAAACGAGAGGCGCTAAACTGGCCCGGAACAGAGCAATTCACGATTGCTCCAACTGCTGATCGCTGCAGATGTACCGAAAACACCATAACGGGCAGCTCTCAATCGAAGAGTTTCATGTGCCTTTTGGCGGCATGTTAGACCCGGAGAACCGGTGGGTTCTTTTCGCTGCGTTGATGCCATCTGACGAGATAGAAGAAGCATATGCCCCTCAATTCAGCCCCACAATTGGGGCTCCTGCAAAGCCTGCACGCCTGGCGTTTGGCGCGCTATTCATCAAGCAACGACTTGGCTTAAGCGACGAGGAGACCGTTGAGCAGATCCGAGAAAATGCTTACATGCAGTTTTTTCTTGGCTATGCCGGGTATTCGAGCAAAACACCATTTGATCCATCAATGATGGTTTATTTCCGCAAGCGATTCTCGGAGGAAGATCTCAACCGAATCACGGAACTGATCGTGGAACGTGGTAAAGCTATGGTCATGGAGGCTGTGGCATCAGCCGCGGATGAGGACAACTCTGACGATCCAGGCGCCAATGCTGAGAACCAGTTATCACTCGACGACCTTGTCAAGCCTGCTGATTGGCCAGAGGATAAGAATTGGGGAACACTCACCATAGACGCCACATGTACACCAGCCGACATCACCTACCCAACAGATCTGAAGTTATTGAATGATGCAAGAGAATCGACTGAACGAATCATAGATGATCTCGTAGAGAAACAGTCAGGCCTTGGAGTCCATCGTCCACGTTATGATCGCGGTAAAGCGCACGCAAACTTCCTCAATGTTGCTAAACAGAAGAAGCCTCGTCGCCGTAAAATCACAGCAGCAATTCGTCGACAACTCGAATACCTGAAGCGAAATCTAGATGCCATCGATGCGCTGATCGCTTCTGGGGCAAGGCTTTCAGATCTCAAGACTCATTGGTGGCAGAAACTTTTAGTGATTAGTGAACTATACCGCCAGCAAAGCATTCTGCTCTACAGCAATACGCGTAGCATTCCCGACCGAATTGTGAACTTGGTTCAGCGACAGGTTCGTCCCATCGTTCGTGGCAAGGCAAGAGCCGCCGTTGAATTCGGCGCAAAGATCAGCGTTTCTGTACGGAATGGGTTTGCCTTCCTGCACAGAATTAGCTGGGATCCTTACAATGAATCTGAGGATCTGATTCCTCAAGCCAAAAAGTACAAGCAAGAATACGGTTGCTACCCTGAGAGAATCTGTGCCGACCGCATCTATATTAACACCAAGAATAGAAACTTCTGCTCGAGGAACAACATACGGCTATCAGGCAAGAGATTAGGGAGGCCGTCGAAGAATCCCGTGATCAATGAGATCCACAAACAGCAGCTCAGTGCAGACCAGCGCAGGCGCAACGAAGTTGAGGGTGTGTTTGGCTCAGGGAAGCGCAAGTATTCGCTCAGGCTGATCATGGCTCGACTTGCGAAAGGTGCAGAAACCTCAATCTCGATGTCGTTTCTGGTGATGTGTGCCGAGAAAATCCGGAGGCTCCTCCGCCTCTTTTTTGTCTTTATTTCTGCTTGGTTTTACGCATGGCAGAGGCCTACATCCTCATGGATGGTGCTTAAGCACATTTGGCGGCTTGTTACAAGCGAACTTCTGATCACTGCATAGTCGAACTGAATTGTTCTTTATCGCCTCGCGCTTGGCTTAAATCAAGCTGCCTGGCTGGTTGGTTTTTTCAGGAATCCCTAATTATAATGGGGTAATGCCCTACCGCAAAAAAGCGCATGGAACTCCTCGATCGACAACTGTCGATTGTAGTGTTTACGATGCATATGAAGTTATCAGTAGTTACAGTATTCGATTCTCGCCACTGTATCGCTGTTGATCAGATCATAATGTCCCTATCCAGTTGCCTCGCTTCTTAAATAGATAATTCAAGAAAACCATCCTAAAAGATGTCAACTGGATCAGCTTTTCTTAATTTGCGAGTAGCCATGATACCAGAAAAAAAACACATAAAAAGGGTTAAAAAAAATAAAAATAAGCATCTTTGGACCGTCATATAAACAGGTAGGAGAGTGGCTTGTTTGGTGACATAGTATAAACCTAAAGCTATAAGAAGGCCAGGTGTGTATCCCATTACGGCCAGGAATAATGATTGACGTAAAATCAGCCAGACGAAATAGCTATTCCTGTATCCCATAGCCATTAAGGTGGCGTATTCAGGCAGGTGTTGTGTGATATTAGTGTACAGGATCTGATAGACAATTACGATTCCCACAATCAAGCCCATGCCAACACCCAAAGCAAAGATAAAGCCAATTGCCGTACTCGTTTTCCAATAATTCTTTTCAAATTCAATCCATTCCTGCATCGTCAAGACATCGACATCGTTGGGAATATTGGCACGAAGAGTCTGAGCAAAGTTATTGGCATTAACTCCATCTTTTAATTTAATTAATCCCACGTCAATCAGCCCAGTAGGCCGCTGCGGAAAAATGCGCAGAAAGTTTAAATGACTGGTGATGATGTTACCATCAATACCAAAAGATGTTCCCAATGTAAACATATTCCTGACCGATACAGATCGACTGCCCGTAGCTAAGTTATCAATTTCGGTTGTGATCGGTTTGCCCGAGAGGAACCAATCCTTGATCTCGCCATATTCAGGGCGAGAAGCGGCATCAAAAAAAACAACATTTGGATAACTCAGCAGTTTGTAATTCTCGATAATCTCAGGCAATTTGAAAACCGGGTAACGAATGTCAAAACCAATGAGATGAATGTTGCGCCAATAGCGAGGCCTTGCAGGATTCTGCCATTGGGCAAAACCTAAATACAAAGGACAAACAAACTTAACGCCAGGATAAGCAAGAGCCTGGTAGAGCCTTCGCTGCGAAAAGCGTTTCATCGCAATTAAGGAGGTTGAGCGGGGGCTGATCAGTACAACGTCTGCGTTCAGGCTCCGATGAATTTGCACCGCGCTATCAAACAGAGCGGCCTGAATCCCCAATTGCATGAACATCAGAATTATGGCAAAGCTGATCCCTGCCAAACCAGCCACGAGCCTTCCTCGCTCAGACCTAAGCTGCAACCAAGCGAGCGGGACTTTTAGATTTATAGAATTAGCGAGATGCATTGGCTCCGTGTTTATCATTTGTCGACCGCGATTCGGGTACATGAATCACGATGTCGACCTGCAAGTTTGTTAATGATTTTGCCAGCTGGCTGCTCTGTGGCGAGAGATTGATTTTCACTTCCACCACCCGGGCGTCGCTAGCGGCTGCCGGATCGGTGCCCAGCAAATCCTTTTTGCCAATTCGCAACCCCACTTCAGCGACGACACCCTCTAGGGCGCCCCCAAGGCCTTGGCTGATAATCGACGCCCGCTGCCCCACTTTGACCCGATGGATATCTGTTTCATATACCTCTGCAACCACTGTCATTTGCTTGGTGTTACCCAACTCCACAATGCCTTCGTTGCCGACCTTTTCACCTCCCTTGGTGATAACCCTGAGAATTTGACCAGAGCGAGGACTCCGCACAAACGAAAGAGCAAAATTGGCTTCCGCTTGCTTTACAGAAGCATGGGCCTCCTCTACCACAGCCCCCGCAACCTCAACATCAATTGGACGCACTTCAGCGATGGCCGCACGGCTGGAGCGGGCTTCATTGATCTGTTGCGTGAGGGTTTGCCGGGTGCGCTCCAACTGGGCCTCAGCTTCCAACCGTTGTTGTTGGGTGGTGTCGGCCAGCAAACAGATGTTGTCCCTCTGGGAGGCCGAGACGGCGCCGGCGTTTAACAGACGGCTGTAGCGACGGCATTCTGTCTCGGCGTTTCGCATCTCGTATACCAATCGTTTGATACTGAATGCTTGGGAAGCGATTTGCCCCTCCAATTCCCTTTGCAATTGCGCAACCCGAGAGGTTTGCGACAGGATCTCCCCTGTCTTGGCACCAGCTTCAACTTGCTTCAACTTCACCTTGGCAACATTCCACTGCTGATGTGCCAGTTCCAGCGAACGTTTCAGCCGTTCATGGTTATCCAGGATGGCGATCACCTGGCCTGCTTTTACCTGCTCTCCTTGGCTGACAAGAAGTGTTTCCACTTTGGCTCCCTCCATCAGCGCAGGGGCTGAAACTTTGATGATTTCACCCTTTGGCTCCACCCGCCCAATGGCTGAAATGCCCTTTGGGCTTGAAGTCAGGGGGGCGGGTGGCGGTGGATCTCCTGGCTTGAGGCGTCGCGTCAGGAGGGACGAACCAACCAGAAGACCTGCAAGGGCGAGCAGCAAGCCAAAGATAAGTTTGCGGCGTTCTGCAAGTCGCCACTGAAACGCCGTGAGGAGGGCTGGCAGGCGGATCAGGGGCAAGGTCTTGGAAAAACAATGATGCTTGTTCTTGACCATGCTGACCGGTTCGGGCGCCAGGAGCGACAGACAATGGTGGGCTTTGCAAATTGACAGCAAACTCTGACCCCAAGTATTCTGATACAAATTTTTATTACACGACCACCCTTGCCATGACAAGCACTCCAATCTCTTGCTAAAATTAGAGTGATTAAATTCTAGCAAAAGAGTAATACCAATGCTGTTCTCAGGTTTGTTCCAGTGAACCCAGCTGCCACATCAATAAATCCTATTCGCCCTGAGCCCAGCATGAATCAATCCGGCAATCATTTAGCACTTGCAATGAAGCGACGTTTGTTGAAAATTTCCCTGTCGGAGGTCTCAACTGAACGCCGACGATTCATTGTGGATTGCCCTGAAAAACAACAAAGGATCGAGGCTGTCGGCACATTTTTCTTGAAGGGATACCACGCTGCGCTTGAGAACAGCCATTGTGATCAACTTCACGATCTGCTGGATGATATCCCATTGGAATACCAGGGCTTCGCTTATGAGGGTGCGGCCATGGGTATTGGTTTGTTGGACAGGCTACAGCCATGGCGAGATCCCCAATTTCCCGGCTTTCTTTCGAGTGAGCAAAACTCCTATCCCTATCTCACCCATGTGGGGTTGGGTTGGGCTTTGGCCCGCTTTCCAGGGGGCATGCATCGCTTTTGCCAATCTCTTTCGGCAGGACAATTGTTGACGACTAAAGCATCCTCCAGCTATTCAATCTTGGTCTGCTTGGTGTTGGATGGATATGGCTTTCACCAAAGTTTTTTTGATTGGGAAAGATATGTGGTGGCCATGCAAGAGCCTCGTTTTCTTCCCCACGATTGCTTGCCCATCTTTCGTCAGGGGGTGGGCCGGAGTTTGTGCTTTGTGTATGGCATGGATGCCGATCGTGTTGCTAAGGCTATTGGACGCTTTCCCCCCGCCAGCCAGGCTGATCTGTGGAGTGGGGTGGGATTGGCCATGGCCTATGCCGGCGGCCTTTCTGCCGCCGATGTGAGCCAACTCCTCCAGACTGCAGGTGGCGATGCGGCCGCTGTGGCCCAGGGTGTCGCCTTCGCCGCCAAGGCCCGCCAGAGAGCGGGCTTCATTCCAGAGCACACCCAGTTGGTGTGCCAGAGCGTTTGGCGTCAGACGGTGGAAAACGTATCCAAGCTGACAGATGCGAAGTTGGCCCACTTGCCCCTTACCTCCATGACCGCTGCCTATGCCCTCTGGCGCGAGCGAATTCAACTGGCCTTCGTCTGAGCAGCAACCCTAAATCGTCTTTTTCATTTTTTTCATTCTTAGGAGAACCATGAATCGCTTGCCTGCCTGGCTCACAGCCATCAGTCGCCAACAAAGCAAACGCCTCCTGGCGATCATCATTGTGGCTGGCCTGTTTCTACTGGCCCAAACACCAGCTCTCTCCCGCGGCGAACAAGCGGCGATTTTGGATCGGTTTTCCTTTCAGCGCCTGCCCCTGCCCCAGTTGTCGATGGCTGAGGCCAGATACGAGCGAGCTGTGAATCCCCATCTGGCCCGTCATTCGGCTTGGATTTCCGCGGTGGGGGCGGCGATTGCCCTAAACGACCTGGATGGTGATGGCTTGGCGAATGATCTGTGTCAGGTGGAAACCCGCACGGATCAGGTGCTCGTAGCCCCCGTGCCCGGCAGCGGCGAGCGTTTTGCTCCCTTTGCCCTGGCCACACCCATGGGCGACCACAGGCCAGGCACCATCGCCCCGATGGGATGCGTGCCCCACGACATGAACGAAGACGGGCGGATGGATCTGCTGGTGTATTACTGGGGCCGAACGCCGGTTGCGTATCTCAAACAAGACGACTCCACCCCTGCCGAGACCTCCTACGTCGCCCAGGCTGTGGTGGGAGATTCTCCTGCAGAACAGTGGTTCACCAATGGGGCAACCTTTGCAGATGTCGATGGAGATGGCCACAGTGATTTGATCATCGGCAACTACTTTGCAGACAATGCCGACATCCTCAATCCCCAAGCCACCAATCGGCCCGAAATGCAGGATTCGATGACCCGAGCTTTCAATGGAGGCACGAATCATCTATTGCTCTGGACCCATGCGGCCTCCTCCGGTCCCCCTGCGGTGTCCTATGCGGATGTGGAAGGCGTGTTTCCTGAAGAGATCGCCCATGGGTGGACCCTGGCGATTGGAGCCGCTGATTTGGATGGCGACCTGTTGCCTGAACTGTATTTTGCCAACGACTTTGGACCGGATCGCTTGCTGCACAACCGGTCCCGGCCTGGTGATGTGGCCTTGGCCCTGTTGAACGGCGAAAAACCCATCGGCATGCCCAGTTCGAAGGTCTTGGGCAACGACGGTTTCAAGGGCATGGGAGTGGATTTTGCCGACCTCAACGGCGATGGCTTACTTGACATCTATGTGAGCAATATCGCCGATGAGTATGCATTAGAGGAAAGCCATTTTGTCTTTGTGAGCACCGGGCAGCCAGAGAAGATGGGGCAAGGCATTGCTCCCTATCTGGATCGCAGCGAATCATTGGGGATGTCTCGCAGTGGCTGGGGATGGGAGACCAAGTTTGGCGACTTCGACAACGACGGTGATGTGGAAGCCCTGCAGGCCACGGGCTTTCGCCGGGGGAAAATCAACCGTTGGCCTGAGTTGCAGGAGCTGGCCATCGCCAATGATGGGGCGCTTCGCCATGCGGGCAGTTGGTTTGCCTTCCAGCCAGGCGATGATCTGAGCGGCCATGATCCCAACGCTTTTTTTGTACGGGCTGGCAACGGTCGGTTTTATGACATGTCCAAAGCGTTGGGCCTGGGGGATCCCTTCATCACCCGTGGCATTGCCACAGCGGATGTGGATGGGGATGGGGATTTGGATTTTGCGATTGCCAACCAGTGGGAAGAGTCGTTTTTCTTTCGCAACAATGCATCCGATCCAGGGAGCTTCCTGGGGTTGCGCTTGCGCGATCCCCTTGGTTCCCCTCTGATAGGCGCCGTGGCGCGTGTGGTTGCTCCCGACGGCAGCATCCAGGTGGCCCAAGTGGATGGGGGCAACGGCCATTCCGGCGTGCGCAGTTCTGATCTCCATTTTGGTTTGGGAGAGCTAGCGGAGGGGCTAGAGGTGCCTGTGAAACTGCAGTGGCGCGATCGCTCGGGCGCGACTCACCAGACCGAGGTGATGTTGTCTCAGGGGTGGCACAATGTTGAGCTTGGCGAGACCGCCAGGCCTCTACCCAATGTGCCGTCAGCGCAAACTTGATTGAAACACGCAGATGTCCGACCATGTTTGAAAGATGCGGATTTACAAAATCATTTCTCATGATAATTTCCTAAGGCCACTACACATCCTGTCAACCCTTTAATCAATCTAATTAATTCGTTATTGGTGGCGAATCTTCAATTGATCTTGCGAATGTTTAAAATTTAACATCTTTTAAGCATCCTTGGTCTGCCTTTCAATCTGACGTCAATCTCATTTTTCACATCCAAGTTTTTCGAAATTCACAACATGAAATCATTTCTTTTCACCAGGGTCTATACCCAAGGTCTGCTGGGTTCTCTTGGCTTTGGTGTGTTGCTGAGTGGGATAGTTTCATCCGCTCATGCTGGTTCAGGATTAGTTCATAGCGGTACAGATTATGTAGGCACTCCGATTGGAGGTGCCAAATATCTGCCTCCTGGTTCTCCTCCGGGCACAGACCCAATTGATTTCACAGGCTTCGCTATTAAGTACCCAACTCCAAATCCTCTGTATAACCCTACTGCAAATCCTATTACTGGCATTGGTCTCGGTTCGAAAGGACCTGATGGGGGTACTACCCCTATTCCAAATTCTGCCATCTTGGGAGTCGCGGACACAGTGATTAATCGAACAAACCCATCGATTGATCTTTCACTTACCACACTAAATCCCTTCACTGGCTTGATGGAAATGGGAGGGGTGACACCAATAGAAATTGTTGGACTCTCTTTGAAAAGCGATAAGCTCTTTGCCCTTGGTCCAACATATGGATCCCGCACCTTGTTCGCAGGTCTAGAAAAGTACTACGGTACAAAACCGGACCCAGTACCACCCACACCACCCTATGTGCCGCCAACCGGTCAACGATCCTCAACGGGTACCATGTTCATCCGTGGTGATGCAGGGGTAGGAGGTACATGGGACTCCATCTTCACGATTCATGCTTTTGCCTTCGGTCTTCCCACTGGAAGCTTGTTGGATACAACTGTGAACGATTTTGTTCGGACAACCCTTGAGGGCATGATTACGCCATTGGATATTTCAGGTAATCCATATGCTTGTCAGTCTAATGTAGGTGGCATGACCTTTGATTTGGTTTGTTTGCCATTCACCAAGGAAAACTTTATTGTCAAGGACAAGGGCTGGTCAGCAACACTGCCACCTGGTGCTGATACCCTCGTAGGCCCTAATTTGGTTCCAGTTGATGATCCCGATAGCACAGACCCCAACCAGTTTCGCCCGCAAGATTTTTTCTTGACCGATCGCTTTATACCACATGATGCAGGCGACGGCTCTGTGCATAATGTTTCTATTGATCGGAGAGATCTGAAGCAATATCCCGTGCCAGGGCCTCTTCCAATTCTTGGTGCCTCAACCGCCTATGCCTTCGCTCGTCGTCTGAGAAAAAGATGCCGTGATGCCGTAAAAGTTTCCTGAGATCACAACCACCACTAGTCGTTCACTTACAGGCATTCATCGCCATTGATGGATGCCATTTTTTGTCCTCTTGGCTACTGTATTTTCTGCTACCAGGTTTTTATCATGCCTGTAATTGAAGCCTCCGCTACCCCTGTGCTCATCACAGCGGAAGTTGGGCTTTGGTCTTCTGCAACGATCTATTGCGGTGTCGCTTCCTTTCCTGCTTCGGCGTGGTCAAGATAAGAAGAACGGCGTGATTCACGCTTCCATCCATAGCACCATTTCGCCTGAATATTCCATGACCGCCACCCTGTCGCTCCAGCTACCAAAAGCCTTATCAACGGCGCCACCCAACCGTCTGGCCGGTCTGCGGCGTTTTGCTATCGCCATCACCGCCTTGAACCTGCTGGGCCACACCGTGCTCGGTTTTGAGGCGGCTTATGCCTATCCCCTGGTGGCCCTGGCCACCGGCTTCAGCATGGAATTGCTGCTGGAGTTGCTGGAAGCCAAAGTGCAGGGGCGCCCCCTCGCCTTCTTGGGCAGCCGCCAGCAGCTGATCGACTTCCTGCTACCGGCCCACATCACCTCCCTGGCGATCGCCATGTTGCTGTACAGCAACGCCAACCTCTGGCCCATCGCCCTGGCCACGGCGACCGCGATCGGCTCCAAGGCCATCTTTCGCGTTGCCGTCAACGGCAAAGCTCGCCACTTTCTCAATCCTTCCAACTTCGGCATCTCCCTCGTTCTGCTCCTCTTTCCCTGGGTGGGCATTACGGCCCCCTACCAATTCACCGAAAACCTTTACGGTGCTGGTGATTGGCTCCTGCCCGCCGCGATCGTCGTCACCGGCTCGTTCCTCAACAGCCGCTTCACCCAGCGCATGCCCCTCATCGGCGCCTGGTTGGCCTCCTTTGCACTGCAGGCCCTCCTCCGTAGTGTCTGGTTTGGGACGCCCCTGCTGCCCGCCCTGCTGCCCATGACCGGCGTGGCCTTCGTGCTCTTCACCTTCTACATGGTGACCGATCCCGGCACCACCCCCTCCTCCCGGGAAGGCCAGTTGCTCTTTGGCACTGCGGTGGGCTTGAGCTATGGCTTGTTGATGGCTTGCCACGTGTCGTTTGGTTTGTTTTTCGCGCTCACCTTCGTATGCCTCTGCCGCGGCGCCTGGCTCGCCCTCCAGCAGATTCAATCGCCAGATATCCCCTCCCCTATTCCCACGGGGGGCTTCCTCTCCATCCTTCGTTCCCACTGATTGGGTCTAACTCCCCCGAGCCCGCACCGCTTTCGCGTCCCATTCTTTTTCAGGGTATCGCCCATGACTCCCGCTATCGCCATTGTTGGCATGGCCTGCCGCTACCCCGATGCCCATTCCCCCCAAGAACTCTGGGAATCGGTGCTGGCTCAACGCACGGCCTTTCGCAAACTTCCCCCGGAACGGCTCCAGCTCAGCGACTACTTCAGTGCGGACAACACCACAGCCGATGCCATCTACTCCCAAAGCGCCGCCCTGCTGCGCGATTACGATTTCGACCGCCAGCAATTCCGCACCGTTGGCAGCACCTACCGCTCAGCTGACCTCACCCACTGGTTGGCCCTCGAAGTGGCTGCCGACGCCCTCGTCGACGCGGGCTTTCCCGATGGCACCGATCTGCCCCTCTCCAGCACCGGCGTCATCCTCGGCAACACCCTCACCGGTGAACTCTCCCGTGCCAACACCCTTCGCCTGCGCTGGCCCTACGTCAAGCGCACCGTGGGCTCCCTGTTGCGCGAAGAAGGCAAATCCCCCGCTGAGCTCGATGCGTTCCTGAGCCAACTGGAAGAGCGCTTCAAGGCGCCCTTCGAGCCCATCGGCTCCGAATCCCTCGCCGGCAGTCTCTCCAACACCATCGCCGGCCGCATCTGCAATCACTTCGATCTCCATGGCGGCGGCTACACCGTGGATGGCGCCTGCAGCTCCTCCCTGCTCGCTGTGGCCCAGGCCTGCAACCAGCTGCTCAGCGGCGATCTCGACGTCGCCATCGCTGGCGGGGTGGACATCAGCATTGATCCCTTTGAACTGGTGGGCTTCGCCAAGGTGGGGGCGCTCTCGCCCGATCAAATGTGGGTCTACGACCAACGTTCCGCTGGCTTCATTCCTGGCGAAGGTTGCGGCATGGTGGTGTTGATGAGCCATGAGGCTGCCATTGCCCAACAGAAGCGCATCTACGCCGTGATCCGTGGCTGGGGCATCTCCTCCGACGGTCAGGGCGGCATGACCCGCCCGGAAGTGGCCGGTCAAAAGCAAGCCATTCAGCGCTCTTATCACCGCGCCCGCTGGCCCATCCATACGGTCGGCTACTTCGAAGGCCATGGCACCGGCACCGTCGTGGGTGATGCCACCGAGCTCCAGGCCCTGTCAGAGAGCCGCCGCGACAGCGCTACCACCCCCTTGGAGCCCGTGGCGATTGGTTCCATCAAAGCCAACATCGGCCACACCAAGGCCGCCGCTGGCGTAGCTGGCTTGATCAAGGCCACCCTGGCCCTCCACCGCCAGGTGCTGCCCCCCACCAGCGCCTGCCGCACACCCCACGAGCACCTCAAGGGCGAGCAGCCGGCCTTGACCGTGCTCCCCAAGGCGGTGGTGTGGCCTGAGGCGTTGCCGCTGCGCGCCGGCGTGAGTGCCATGGGATTCGGTGGTATCAACACCCATCTCGCCCTCGAAAATCCCACCCAGCTGCGCCGCAGCATCCTCTCCCCCAGCGAACAGATCCTCGCGGCCAGCCACCAGGACGCCGAACTGCTTCTCTTCAGCGCCGAATCCAGCGACGCCCTGAAAACTCTCCTCAAAGAGTTGCTGCCCTGGATCGCTCAGCTCTCCCGGGCTGAACTTGGGGATCTCTCCGCCACCCTGGCCGCACAGATCCATCCCACCCATCCCGTGCGCGCCGCCGTCGTCGCCGACAGCGTGACGGCGGCCGTCGCCTCCTTGGAGCGCTTGCTGGAGCATCTCCAGCTCTCCGATCAGCCTTTGAGCGAGCGCACCGTGATGGTGAACGCTCAGTTAAAGACGCCCCGCCTTGGCTTTCTCTTTCCAGGCCAAGCCGCTCCGGTGTATCGCGATACGGGGCTCTGGGGGCGCCGTTTCCCTGGGCTCTCCTGCCTCGATACGGCCCTTTCCCTCCCCGATCTGCAAGACACCCGCTCCACCCAACTCGCCCAGCCCGCCATCATCGCCTCCATCCTGGTGGGCTTGCGGAGCCTGAGGGAGCTTCAGATCGAAGCCTCGATCGCCATCGGCCACAGCCTGGGCGAGCTGGCGGCTCTGCACTGGGCTGGCGCCTTCGATGAACTCACCCTGCTGGCGCTGGCAAGCCAGCGCGGCCAGTTGATGCAGACCCATGGCACCGCATCCGGCGCCATGGCCAGCATCGAAGCGGATGGGCCCACAGTGCAAGCCCTCTGCCCTCCAGCAACGGCCAATCAACAGGTGAGCGTGGCTGGGGTTAACTCCCCTCGGCAAACCGTGATCGCCGGCGATCGCTCCAGCGTGGAGCAGGTGGTGGAGCGGGCCCGCGAGCAGGGGCTGCAGGCCACCTTGCTGCCGGTGAGCCAAGCCTTCCATTCCCCTCTGGTCGCCCCGGTTGTGCCTCCACTGCGGGCTTATCTGAAGACATTGTCCTTTGCCCCGCTGCGCCCCACGGTGATTTCCACCGTGACTGGCCAACCCCTGGCGACAGAAACGGATCTCCAAGCCTTGTTGTTGGCGCAGATCACCCAGCCAGTACAGTTTTTGCCCGCCATTACCAAGGCCACGCCTGAGGTGGATCTCTGGTTGGAAGTGGGCCCGGGCCATATTTTGAGCCGTTTGGCCGCCCAGTCCGGCTCCGTTCGCAGTGTCGCCCTTGACAGTGGCGGATCCTCCCTGGCGGGCCTGTTGGAGGCGATCGGCGCAGTCTTCACTCTCGGTGGAGACGTTCATCTCAATCCGCTTTTTCGAAGCCGCTTCCATCGCCCCCTGGCGTTGGGCCAACCCTTGCGCTTCATCGCCAACCCCTGTGAGCAGGCTCCCGCTCTCGGCTCCGATCTCACGGCCCTCCAGGAACGCCAGCCTTTCCACCTTCCAGATCATCAACCCAAACACCCACAACCCGCTTCACAGGCCCACACCCACCCCCAGAGCGACTCTCCCACCGGATCGCCGGCCTCGCCCCTTGAGCAGATCCGGCAGCTGGTGGCCCTGCGCACCGAGTTGCCCGTCTCCGCCATCGACGATCACCATCGCTTTCTCAGCGATTTACATCTCAACTCCATCACGGTGGGTCAGCTGGTCAGCGAAGCCGCCAACTCCTTGGGTCTGCAGTCGCCTTCCGATCCCACCGCCTACGCCAATGCCACCCTGGCCGAGGTGGCCGCTGCTCTCACCGAACTCACCTCCCGCCCCCCACAGGCAGCTCCACCTGAGCCTTTCCCGGCTGGTGTGGCTCCCTGGTTGCGAGCCTTTCACATTCACTGGCAGCCCAACCCCCTGGCGCCGATCCCCCTTTCAGCCCCATCACCTTCCGGCCAGTGGGACATCCTCAACCTCACCGATACTCCCCTTCCTGAACAGATCGCGCAGGGCCTGGCTCTGCCCGGCAGGGGTTGGCTGGTGCTGCTGCCGCAGCACCGAACGGACGAGGTAACCATCTCCTTGTTGGAAGGCGCCCAAAGGGCTCTGCAGGAGCCCTCGTTAGACACTGTTGTGATGGTGCACGCCGGCTGGGGCTGTGGCTTGGCCAAAACGCTCCATCTGGAATATCCCCACATCACAACCCTGGCGCTGGAGATCCCTCTCAATCATCCCCAACTGGCCTCATGCCTCCAAGTTGAACTGCAAGCGGCCAGCGTCTTTGTCGAAGCTCGCTACGACAGCCATGGGCAACGGTTTACTCCCATCCTCTTGCCCGTCGCCATCCCGGGTGATCAAGACCCCGTGAACCATGACTTCAGGTTGACGGCAGACGATGCCATGTTGGTGACAGGAGGAGGCAAAGGCATCGCCGCCGAATGCGCCCTGGCCATCGCCCAAGAGAGCGGCTGCCAGTTGGCACTCCTGGGTCGCTCTGATCCCCAGCAAGACCAAGAGTTAGCCCGCAACCTTGAGCGCTTCAAAGCCCAGGGCGTCGACGCCCACTACTTCATCTGTGATGTGGGCCACCTCCAGGAGCTGCAGCGCACCCTTGCGGCCATGGCCTTAACCCTGAGGCCCATCACGGCTCTGCTTCATGGGGCCGGTGTCAACCAACCCCGCTTGCTCAGCCAACTTACCCCCGCCGATTTCGCCCACACCTTCCATCCCAAAGTGGGTGGTTTCACCCATCTCCTTGACTCCATCCCCGCTCACCAGCTCAAGCAGGTGATCACGTTTGGGTCGATCATCGCCAGATCGGGAATGGCTGGTGAAGCTCACTACGCCCTGGCCAATGAACAATTAGCTCAGCTCCTTGCCGCATTCCAGCAGCAGCATCCCCATTGCCATTGCATCAACCTGGAATGGTCAGTGTGGGCCGGCATGGGCATGGGCGAGCGATTGGGACGCATCGAAGCCCTTAGCCAACAGGGGATTCTCCCCATTACGCCGGAACAAGGCATCGATCTGCTCAAACGCCTACTGCGTCACTCCCTACCCAGCCCATCGCTGGTGATCAGCAGTCGGATGGGTTCCCTGCCCACCATTCAACTTGCTCCCCAGGAGATCCCCCTGCTGCGCTTTTTGGAGATGCCCAAAGTGGTGGTTCCCGGTGTCGAGTTGGTGGTGGACGTTAATCTCAGTGTGGCCACCGATCCCTACCTACGGGATCACGTCTACCAAGGTGAGTTTATCTTTCCTGGTGTCATGGGATTGGAGGCGATGGCCCAGGTGGCTACCGCTCTTGTCGGTGATCTGGGTGTTGAGGGCCACGGCTTGGAATTTGCCAAGGTTCAGTTTCATCGCCCCATCGTGGTGCCAGCTTCGGATTCACTCATCCTTCGAATAGCGGCGATCGTCCATGAGACCAAGGAGATCGAGGTGGTGATTCGCACCGCGCAGACCGGCTTTGCTGTTGAGCATTTCCGAGCTACGGTTTGCTTCGGTTATGTAGGTTCAGGAGGGGAGGTTGCTGATTTGACTCCTTACGTGACTCCCAGCCTGGAAATTGATAGGCATCTATATGGCGAATTGTTGTTCCATCAAGGCCGTTTTCAAAGAATCACGAAATACCACCACCTCAGAGCTAAAAGCTGTGTGGCAGCCATTGCCTCTGATCCATCCACACCCTGGTTTAGTGATTACTTGCCCCAAACCATGGTGCTCGGGGATGCCGGCGCCAGGGATGCTGCCATTCATGCGTTGCAGGCCTGTGTGCCCCACGCCACGATCTTGCCTGTGGCCATCCAACGCTTGAGCATTTTTCAGGTGCAGGATCAAGCGCCCCACACAGTGAAGGCCGTAGAGCAGTCCCATGGGGACGACCAATTCGTCTACGACCTTTGGGTGCATTCCAGCGAAGGCCAGTTGCTGGAGCACTGGCAGGGCCTGACGCTGAAGGTGATTCAAGCCAAACCCCCGCAGGAATCCTGGGCTGCCCCCCTGCTGCCTCCCTATTTGGAGCGTTGTCTGTTGGAGGAACAGCCTCAGCTCGCAATGGCCATTGCTTTGGCCAATGATTCCGGCACTAATCAGCAGGAGATGACCAATCAATTATTGCATCAGTTAGCGTCCACATCCGAGCCCATCACTCGCCGTATCGACGGAAAGCCTGATTACATTAATGATCAACCGGTGTCTGCATCCCATTGTCAAGACCTCACTCTGGCTGTATTACAGCGTTCCAGTCCGACAACCAATGGCACTAAACCCCAGATTGCCTGCGACATCGAACAAGTTACCAGTTCCCCACTCACGCCCTGGGAAGATTTGCTAGGTGACGCAGCTCTGCAGCTTGCCCGAGTAGTGGCGGAGGTAACCGGAGAAGCTTTTGATATAACCGCAACTCGCATCTGGAGTGCTAAGGAATGCCTGAAGAAAGCTGGTCTGCCAACACAAACACCTCTTACCCTCCACAGCAACCAAAACTCGTTGGTCTGGCTGGAATCCCATGGTGTTTTACCCGGGGAGAGAAGCAGCTGCCTTGAGATTGCAACCTGGGTCTTGAGAGTGCATGCTCTGGCTGATCCAATTGTGGTTGCCATCCTCACCGTGGCGCCTTGCTAATCTGATGGCAAAAGTCTATGAATATAAGCACATTGTTGGTTTCGAGGAGACCAATCTTGTTGGCAATGTTTATTATGCCAACTACATCCTTTGGCAGGGCCGAACTCGAGAGATGTTTCTCTATGAGCATGCCCCTGATGTTATTGAGCAATTCTCTTCGGGGTTAGCCTTGGTTACCGTCAATGTTTCTTGTCAGTATCTCTCTGAATTGTTTGCCTTTGATCAGGTCATCATCGCTATGCAGCTTAAAGAAATGGTGCAAAATCGTATCACGATGAGCTTCGAGTACTGGCGCTCAACTCAGACTGACAAAACCCTAGTGGCGATTGGGGAACAGCAGGCTGCCTGCATGCGACGAGAGCATGGCAAAAATGTGCCCACCTCGATTCCACGCTCGCTTCAACAGGCCCTTGAAACCTATCGGATTTCCTGAGCTTTGAAGTCAAGCTCAGGCGAAGAGCTTCACAACTTGGGGCCAGGAGGTAACGATATAAATAGCACCAATGGTTGTGACACTGAGGCCAAAGATAATCTTGGTGATTCGAGGATGAATGTATTTGGCAATCCGTGGGCCAATCTGTCCACCTACAAGCACACCTGCAACCGTGAACACCAATATGTCATAGCGTAGATTTCCCAATTTTATGTTTGTAAGTGTGATTGTCCAGTCAGCAATAGCTTCGATACAAATTGCTGTGGCGTTTGCTTTCAGCGTGGCAAGTCCACCTCTCTCCTCAAAGAGTGGTTGATGCATTTCTGCCACTCCAGTTCCCGTTGATGCGGAAAATGCGCCTGCCAGAAATTGATAGATCCTATTATGTGGCTTCGCAAGAACCTTCAGATCCGTTGCAGGCATGTTGCCAAGCTTGTTTTCTCCTGCTAAATAAATCTGATAAATCGCGATTGCAGCAATCACCAGCCCAACCGTGAATCTAAGCAGGGGCTTTGGTGCGTAAACAAAGAAGATGATGCCTGCAACCACTCCCGCAATCACAAATGGAACAACTGATCGAAGTGCTTTGCGATCAATGCTTGTCTTTTCATCGTGCATCATGGCATAGGTAATTGCCCCATTGGTCATGCCAATCGTTTCTGTTGCGATTCCGGTTGCAATCGATTGTGCAAGGGGTACTCTAAGAATAAAATAAAAAACTGGTTGAAATAGTACACTTCCCGAAAATCCGGAGGCGGTTGCTAGGATACATACAGCAATCGCCGTCGGAAATAAATACCAATAATCCCAGGTCATCTTGTCAGTTCAACTTGAATAATCTTAACATGATTTTTGATTTTCCACGTGCTTCGCAGGGGCTGCCG
>JBILDB010000101.1:0-7837 GCA_044352805.1 Cyanobium sp. | reverse complement strand
CTACCTGGAGCACCAGCTAGCCAGTGCGGCAGCATCCCAGGCCCTGACCCCCTCGCCCCCTCTGGCCGCTGCAGGGGCCGGGCCAGATCTGTTGCCGGCAGCGGCCGAGGGTCGATCTGCCCCAGCGTTACCCCGCCGCCGCAGCTTTCGCGAGACGCGGGAACTGGCGGCCATCGAGCGGGATCTGCCGGCCTGGGAAGAGCGGCGTCAGTTGCTGGAGAACCAGATGGCCCTTCCCCCCGGTGGCGATTACGGCGAACTTGAGGCCCTCAGCCATGAATTGGCCAATTTGCTGGAACGCATTGCCAGCGCTGAAGAACGCTGGCTGGAGCTGAGTGAACTGGCCGGGTGAGCAGGCGTTCCAGTGTCCCCTTGCTCAGCTTTTCATCAGCGCCAACGCACAAGACCTGACAGAAGTTCGCTGCTGCGGCTCCCCCCCCGTATGGTGGGCGAGCCGAATTCCGGCCCCTCCGGGCCGGCGACGTCATGAAAAGCATCGACGACCACATCCAGAAGGATCAGGTGGAGATCGAGGCCGCCAAGGCCGAAGGCAACTTGGGCAAGGTCCGCCATCTGGAAGAGGAACTAAAGGGGCTGAAGGAGTACAAGGAGCACCATCCCGAAGACAGCCACGACCCCAGCCCCCTTGAGGTCTACTGCGATCTCAACCCCGAAGCACCCGAATGTCGCGTCTACGACGATTGATTCGTTGCTCGTGATGCAATGGACGGGATCTCAGTAGACAAGCTCTCCCTAGCTGAATTCTCAAGGATCTGTTGAGCCTCGTCCACCTGCTTGAGTTGTTTCCATACCTCCACCAGCAGGATGTCCAGGCCTTTGGAGGTGGCGGCTGAAATCAGTAAGGGCCGATGACCGCCGCAGTTTTGGCTTACCGCTTCAGCTAGGGCCTCCAGATCTTCCGGCGGAACCACATCAATTTTGTTGAGTACCACCAGGCGCGGACGACCTTCCAGTCCATGGCCATAGGCCTTTAGTTCTGCTTCCACCACCTTGAGGTCTGCAACAACGTCTTCGCTGCCGGCATCGAGGAGGTGAATCAAGATCCGGGTTCTTTCGATATGGCGCAAGAAAGCGTGCCCTAGGCCCGCCCCCCGTGAAGCGCCGGCGATCAAGCCCGGAATATCGGCAAACACGGTGCCATCGCCACTGGGGCGCCGCACCACCCCAAGATTGGGCACCAAGGTGGTGAACGGATAATCGGCGATCTTGGGCCTCGCCGCTGAGAGCACGGCAATCAATGTGCTCTTGCCGGCATTTGGTAAGCCGATGATGCCCACCTCCGCCAGGAGTTTCAATTCGAGTTGCAGCAGCCAGGATTCACCCTCCTTGCCCTCGGTGAATTTTTCCGGGGCCCGGTTGCGGTTACTCAGGTAGTGGGCGTTGCCCAACCCTCCCCGGCCCCCGGCCGCCACCAGCAGGGTCTGACCGGGTGTGGTCAAATCGCCTAGCAGAATGGTGGTGCGGGCATCCCGCACTTCCGTGCCACAGGGAACCTTGATCATCATGGGGTCGCCGCTGGCGCCGGTACAGCGATTGGCACCTCCCTTGGCGCCGTCGTCGGCAGCAAACAGGCGCCGGTAGTGAAAGTCGAGCAGGGTCTGGAGGTTGGCATCGGCCTCCAGCAGCACATCGCCGCCCCGGCCCCCATCGCCGCCGGAGGGGCCCCCGGCCGGCACGTATTTCTCACGGCGGAAAGCCATGATGCCGTCGCCGCCGCGGCCGGCACGCACGGCAATCCGCGCCTGATCGATGAACTGCACGGGAAACGATGCCGCAGGGCCCAGTCCGTAACCCTAAGATCCGCCCGTCGCAGCGCCGGATTGGCCGAGGTTCACTTCCAGGGGGTCAGCAAGATCTACCCCCCCCGCCGGGGCGCAGCGCCGGTGACCGTCTTGCGGGATCTGGATCTGGCAGTGGCCGATGGCGAGTTCCTTGTCTTGGTGGGACCTTCAGGCTGCGGCAAAAGCACCTTATTGCGGCTTTTGGCTGGCCTGGAGACCCCCAGCAGCGGAGCGATCAGCGTTGGGGGGCGCTCGGTGGTGGGGCTGCAGCCCTCGCAACGGGACGTCGCCATGGTGTTCCAGAGCTATGCCCTCTATCCCCACCTGAGTGTGCGGGACAACATCGCCTTTGGGCTGCGGCGCAGTCGGCCCCGTACCCTCCCCCAGCAGTTCCAGGATTCCCTGCACCAACTGGCCCGCAGTTGGCCCAAGGGCCTACAGCTGTCTTCCCTGCGTGAGCGCCGCATCGAGGCCCGGGTCGCCGAGGTAGCTGGCCTGCTGGAACTGGATGCCCTGCTCGATCGGCTCCCCAAAGAACTGTCGGGGGGTCAGAAGCAGCGGGTGGCCCTGGGGCGGGCAATCGCCCGCCAGCCCTCGGTGTTCCTGATGGATGAGCCCCTCAGCAACCTCGACGCCAAGTTGCGCAATGGCACCCGGGCCCAGATCGTCGCCTTGCAGCGCCGCCTGGGAACCACCACGCTCTATGTCACCCATGACCAGGTGGAAGCGATGACGATGGGCCACCGCATTGCGGTGCTGAACCAGGGCCACCTGCAGCAACTCGGTACGCCGCTGGAGCTCTATCGCCAACCCGCCAATCTCTTTGTGGCCCAGTTCATCGGCAGTCCGCCCATGAACCTGCTGCCCGTGACCGTTGCTGGGCCCCATCAGCTAGTGCTTGCCCAGCAACTGCTTAACCTTGCTCCCCAGGGGACCGCCCACCTGGGGGCCCTAATGGGGCAATCCCTGACCGCCGGGCTGCGGCCCGAACATCTGCGGGTTGCTGGTGCAGCCTCGGCCCAAACCTTGGCCGCCCGCATCTGCCATTTGGAGGCCCTGGGCAACGAGCAATTGGTCACCTGCCGTCTTGATGCCGGTGAGCATCTTGTCTTAGTTCGAGTACCGCCGGAGCAGCGGATCCAGCTTGACCAGGAGGTGCATTTGGAGGTGGATCCAACGGGCTGGCGGCTTTTTGATGGCGATGGGGTAGCGATTTAAGGGCTCAGGGCCTTGCATGGTTGGCCGCCCCGTCAGCCGGCAGCCAGCGCAGGGTCAATAGGGAAGAGGGCCGCAGCGGCCGCCAGCTGTGCTCCAACCCCTCGCCCCAGAGGGCGTAATCCCCAGGGACATCAAGCACCAGAACCAGCTCCCTCGGCCCACGGCGGAACCGCAACTCAAATTCCCCTTCGCCTGCCAAAAGCGAGAGGCTGCGGCCCTGGCTGGGTGGTTTGGCCTGGCCCCACGCCGGGCAGTCGTCCAGCTGGTGCTCAAACCACTTCAGTGAGAGGTTCTGCACTAAGGCGGGAGTTGTTAGGCCAGGGGCTTCGGAGTGGTGCCGCACAAACCGCAGCGAATCTGTGGGGATCGCCGGGTGATCACCGATGATCCAGTTGCTATGAGGTTGGTCGGGGGGGCGGAGTTCCCAGGCATTGCCGTACTCCAGCCCCTCTAGATCCGTGCCATTGCGCCGCATGCTGCCAGCTCCAGGCTCAGCCCGCTGCCCCGGATGCCACCGCCACTCGACCGTTGCCTGCCTCCAGGCCGCTGTGGCGGATCAGGGCGCTGGCTGAGGGACTGCGGCCACGGAAGCTTTCGAACACCTCGCTGGGGTGGCGGCTGCCCCCCTGGCTCAAAACGGTGTCGCGGAAGCGGCGGCCTGTGGCGCGCACCAAGGAGTCGTTGTCGAGACCCGCTTCCTCAAAGGCGCTGAAGGCATCGGCGCTAAGCACTTCAGCCCATTTATAGGAGTAATAACCTGCCGAATAGCCGCCGGCAAAGATATGGCCAAAGCTGCAAAGGAAAGCATCTTCCTCAATGGGTGCCAGCACCGTAGTAGTGGTGGCAATTTGCCGGCGTAATTGTTCTGGAGTCACCCCTGCTTCCGGTGTCCATTGGCTGTGCAACCTCAGGTCTGTCAGGGCGAAATGGACTTGGCGCAGGGTGGCGGCACCGCCCATGAAGGTACGGGCGGCCTGCAGTTTGGCGAATTCCGCTTCAGGTAGGGGTTCACCCGTTTGCCAGTGGCGTGCCATCCCCAGCAAGGTGGCTCGGTCGTAGCACCAGTTCTCCATGAATTGGCTGGGCAATTCCACCGCGTCCCATTCGACGTTGTTGATGCCGGCGGCCTGGGGACGCTCCACGGTGGTGAGCATGTGCTGGAGGCCATGGCCGAATTCGTGGAAGAGGGTTTCCACTTCTTGGAAGGTCATCAAGCTGGGGGTTGCTCCCACCGGTGGGCTCTGGTTGCAGACCAGGTAGGCCACCGGCAGCACGGGGGTGCCGTCTGGCTTGGTCTGCCGGACCAGGCATTCATCCATCCAGGCGCCGCCTCGCTTGCTGCCGGGACGGCTGTAAGGGTCGAGGTAGAAGGCGGCTAGGGGTTGGCCGCTGTCGCGATCAAGGACCCTAAAGAAGCGCACCTCCGGATGCCAGACGGGCGCCTCGCCATCGGCGGCCTCGATCGTGATCGCAAACAGCCGATCGCATAGCCCGAAAAGCCCTGCCAGCACTTGGGGCAGGGGAAACCAGGGCCGTAGGGCCTCGCTATCGAGCTCGAAGAGTTCCTGGCGGCGGGCCTCGGCCCAGAAACTCACATCCCACGGCTTCAGATCGGCGGCTTCCGGAGCCCCAGCGCGGGCCGCACATTGCTGCAGTTCCGCTAGCTCCCGCCGGGCGGCGGGCAGGGCGGCGACCCGCAGGTCTTCGAGCAGCGTTTCCACCTCCTGTTCTGAGCCCGCCATCTTGGAAGCCAGGCTGACTTCG
This sequence comes from Cyanobium sp., assembly GCA_044352805.1. Classification (GTDB taxonomy): domain Bacteria; phylum Cyanobacteriota; class Cyanobacteriia; order PCC-6307; family Cyanobiaceae; genus Cyanobium. Next base: position 3,053 of record JBILDB010000101.1, on the reverse strand, counting down.
GCCCAGTTGGCATAACCCAGCCGCCTGGCCTGGTCCAGACGCAGGCTCAAGATGCGTTCGATCAGCGGCCAGTTGCCACCCTCTTCGCCCGAGGCCCGGCTGACATGGGCCTTATAGGCCCGCTCCCGCAGGGCCCGGTTGCGGCCGTATTGCAGGAAGGGGCCGAAACGGGGCATGTCCAGGCCCATTAACCAGGGGCCGGCAGTGGCCGTTGGGGCGGACCCATCGGCTTGGGTGTGGCCAGCTTCGGCGGCCGCTTGGGCCAGCAGCTGAAGCACGCTCTCGGGTAGGCCTGCCACCTCGTCTGTGCCTTCCAGGAGAAGGGTCCAGCCGTTGGTGGCGTCTAGGACGTTGTTGCCGAAGCGGGTGGCCAGTTCAGCCAGCTCCTGGTTGGTGGCATTGAAGGCTTGCTGCGCTTCGCCGCCAAGGCCGACCCCGCGCAGGTCCATGTCCCGCAATTCGGCCGCCAGGATGCGCTGCTGGGTGCCATCCAAGCCCCCCTGGCGCTCTAGGGCCCGCAGGGCGGCGTAGACCGTGCGGCTCTGGCCAGCGCGGTTGCCGAAGGCCACCACCGCCGGCTGCTGGCTGGCGTGGGCGGCGCGCAGCTCGGGACTGTTACACACTCCGTTGAGGTGGCTGACCACACCCCAGCTCCAGCGCAGCCGTTCCCCCAGGCGATGCAGGGGATCCATGACTTCATGCCAGCTGAGGGTGCGGCCCTGTTCGAGGGCCTGCGCCAACGTGGCTTCCAGTTGATCTAGTTCACTTTCCAGTTGGCTCAACAGCTTGGGTATGTGGCTGGTGACCTGGTCAGGCGTGATGGCCTCGAACGTGGGCAGGCCTTCACCAGCCAACAGGGCGGGACGTTCGAGGGAGGCGCTCATGGGTTGAAGGTTGTTGTTGATGCTTATTCCAACTCAGCCGAACCGGCACTGGGCCCCCTGGCAGGTCGGATCTCCGCGAGGGGAGGCCTGGGCGGCGTTGGTGGCAGCGTTAACCGAGGCCGCCGAAACCTGCCAAGGCCAACGGAGCCTGGTTGGCGACTCCGTTGGCCAGGGCATTGGTGCTGGCTTCATAGAGATCGATCGCCACCCTGGGCCAAAAACCGATCACCAGGGTGGGCACCAGCAAGCTGAGGCCAATCAGCAGTTCCCGGGGCTTCATGTCGCCCACTTCCGCCAGGGCGGGGATACGGGGACCGAAAAACACCCTGCGGCACAGGGAGAGCAAATAAACAGGTGTCAGCACCAACCCAATGGCCGCCAGGACAACGGTGATGACCCGAAAGGGCACGGTGAAGTCGTTGTTGGAGGTGACGCCAAGAAATACGGTGATTTCACTGATGAAGCCGCTCATCCCCGGCAGGGCCAGGGAGGCCAGGGAACTGGCGAGAAAGAAGGCAAAGGTGATTGGCAACACCTTGGCCAGGCCACCCATGTTGGGAATCGAGAGGGTTTTGGTGCGCTCGTAGAAGACGCCTGTGATGAAGAACATGGCCGCTGCGATCAAGCCATGGCTGATCATCTGCAGCATGGCGCCACTCATGCCGAGGGCATCAATCGCCCCAATACCAAGCAGCACGAAGCCCATATGGCTCACCGAACTACAGGCGATGCGCCGTTTGACGTTGTCCTGGGCAAAGGCATTGAGGGCACCCCAGATGATGTTGACGATGCCCAGAACGATCAGGGCTGGCGCCAGGATCTGATGCACCTGGGGCAGCATCTGCACGTTGAAGCGCAGAAGGGCATAGCCGCCCATCTTGAGCAGCACCCCTGCCAACAGCATCGAAACCGGAGCATTGGCTTCGCCGTGGGCGTCGGGAAGCCAGGTGTGCAGGGGGAAGATCGGTAACTTGACCCCAAAACCGATCAGAAAACCCAGATAACAGAGCAGGCCAAAGGTGCCCCCTGGGGAACGGGCGGCCATTTCGCTGAGATTGAGGCTGAAGGTGTCGCCTGAAAGGGCAATAGCTAGGCCGCTGATCAATATCAGCAGGGAGGCTGTGGCGGTGTAGAGGATGAATTTGGTGGCGGCGTACTGGCGTTGGGTACCACCCCAGATGGCGATGAGCAGGTAAACCGGCACCAGCTCCAGTTCCCAGGCCAAGAAGAACAACAGGAAGTCCTGGGAAAGAAAAACCATTGCCTGGGCTGATGCCTGCAGCAACAAAAGGCCGAAATAAAGACGGGTCTTGCTCTTGATTGACCAGCTCGCCGCCACCGCTAGCAAGGTGACCAAGCCGCTGAGCACCACCAGGGGCGCCGAGAGTCCGTCGGCCCCCAGGGACCATTCCAGGTGCAGGATCGGGATCCAATTGATGCGCTCTACCAGTTGCAAGCTGCTGAGCGAGCCATCAAAGTGGCGCCAAAAGACCCAGAGCATCAGGGCCAGGTCTATCAGCAAGATTCCCAGGGCCAGGGTCCGGGGTGCCCGGGGATCATCACCGTCCCCTGGCAGCAGGGGCATCAACAGGGCGCCAGCGGCTGGCAGCAGCACAATCAAGCTCAGCCAGGGTATGGACCCGGCCTGGCCAACGACCTCGGGGTTAAGCGGTATGGATCCGGTGGACGCGGTTGCCAGGGCAAGGAGGACGTCCATCAGGGCGATTGCGGGTGAAGGGACGCCGGCGAGGGTACCGACCGGCAGGGGCCCGGGAGGAAGCGCCGCAGCGTTCTCCCAAGCCCCATAAGACTAGTGAGCATATCTACCCATTGGTCTAGGGCTGACTTAGGGACGGCCACTGGCCCGCACCTGGTCCGGCAGGGCTGTCCAGGTGCTGCCTCGGTGTTGAAGGGCCAGCACAGCTCGGTGGCTGCTGACTCCTTCCGATTCCCAGGCTGACACCATGGCATCCCCTACTGCCACGGCTGTTTCCGCGGAGCAGAGGGAAAGCAGGGTCGGTCCGGCTCCACTGATCACACAGCCCCAGGCTCCGGCCCCAAGGGCCGCCTCACGCACGCTGCGACCACCCTGGATCAGCCCCCAGCGGTAGGGCTCGTGGATACGGTCCTGCATGCCGTCGCTGATCAGGGCTCCATCGCCCGTGCGCA